>DATGVD010000593.1:0-3756 GCA_035300785.1 Pyrinomonadaceae bacterium
GGTTCAGCCCGTGGCCGCGCCGGTTAGCCAGCCGCTGAAGACCGAAGCACCTGAGACAACTTCTCCAGCGAAGAGCGTGGCGCCGGCCACGCCAGGCACATACGAAGTCGCAGCGACCGAGGTCGTCGCAGCCGTCGCGCCCGGCAACGCCCGCATCATTTCGCCCGCGCCGAATTCCGTATCGATGTTGCCGGGGCTCCAGCTCGAAGTGCGCGTGGCTTTGAACTGGACGGTTAAGTTGGAAGTCAACGGCGAAGCCGTCTCAGACAAGAACATCGGCCTCAGTCGGCTGGATCACAAGTATGAGGTGTCGAGTTTTACATTCGTCGGTATCAACCTGCGGCCCGGGCCGAATAAAGTTCGCTGTACGCCGATCAGTCCCGAAGGATCAGCCGGGCACACGGAAGAAATGATCGTGATGGGTCGCGGCCCGGCGCGGCGTCTCGAAATCGTTACGGAAAAATCCGAAATTCAATCGGGTGGCAACAATTCGACGTTGGTGCGCGTGAAGGCTTTCGACCAGTGGGGCAACCCCGCGCTCGATGGCCAGGTCGGCGTCGAAACGTCCCTGGGACAACTGCTGCGATTGAACGAAAAGACCGGCGAAGCGCAAGCTGCCTTGCCGCCAAAGACCGTGGCTGAGCCGGTCGAGCCAGCGAATCAGGATCACGGACAGTTGGTCCTGCAGCTTGAAGGCGGCGAAGCCGTGCTCAAGCTCGTCAGTCCCGGCGCGCCCGGCGAAGCTAAGTTGCGCGCGCAAACCGGGCAGCTCGAAGCCGCAGGACAAGTGCGCATCACCTCTGAAATGCGACCCGCTATCTTGGTTGGCTTTGCCGAGATGAGCTTTGGAAAGGGAATCCCCGAAGTCGGCTTGCGCGGCGAGCAGGGCAACTTCCGCAGCCGCGTGAGCTTTTTCTACAGCGGACGAGTGTTTGGCAATAATATGCTGACGCTGTCGTATGATTCACAGCGCCCGATCAATCGCACCGCCGGCCGCGATCGACTTTTCCAACTCGATCCGCTCGATCGCGTGTACCCGTTGTTCGGTGATTCCTCGACGCGCTTTGAAGCCGCTGCGTCCAACTCGAAAGTTTACGCGCGCGTCGATCACAAGCGCTCGTACGCGATGTTCGGCGACTTTGATACGGACATGGACGCGCCGCTGATGGGCTATGCGCGCAAGTTGACCGGAGTCAAGGCGCACCTCGAAAACTCGAATGGCGATTTCATAACCGTCACCGGCGCGCGTCCCGACACGGCATTTGCGCGCGACGTGTTTGCCGCGGGCGCGCTCGGAATCATGCAGCTTTCCAGCGGCGAAATTCTGCCGGGTTCGGAAACCGTCGTGCTCGAAGTGCGCGATCGGCGCAATCCCGAAGTGATCATCTCGCGGGAAACGCTGGCGCGCTCAGTTGACTACAATCTCGAGCCGGCGACGGGCCAGCTTTTCCTGATGCGCTACATCTCGACGTTCGATTCTGTCCTGAATCTGACGCAAGTCGTCGTGAGTTACGAACATCGCTCGACCGGAATGAGTTCGGCGGTTTATACCGCGCGGGCGCGCAAGAATTTCAAACACCTCGGCTTGAAACTTGGTTTCTCAGGCGCGATGCAACGGCAGGAAGCCGTGGGAAGTTTTGTGCTCGGCGGCTTTGACGCGGAAAAGACTCTGCCGCACGGCGGCCTGCTGCAAGCTGCGTGGGCGGGGAGCCAGGGAGAGATTCTGGGAAGCGGCAACTTTTTTGGCGCGAGCGACAACCCGCAGCACGACGGCACTGCGTATCAACTTACTCTGGCGCAGCCGCTGCCGTTTTTCGGCGCGACGGTGCGCGCGCGATATCTGAACGCGTCCGCCGGCTTCTTCAATCCTTTTGGCGGTACGGTCACGCCCGGTTCAAGCCGCGGCGAAGTGGCTGTGGAAATGAAGCCGCGAAAGAACACCGCGTTTCGTTTCGCATTTGCCAGCGAGCGCAACCGCACCGCAAACGTCGACAACGGCCGCCTGACTTTCTCGGCCGCCTGGGATCAGATTCTGAACGAGCACATTCGTTTTCATCTCGGCTTCGATCATCGGGCCTTTACTGACGACCTCAACGACAAGCGGACCGATTCAAACCTGGTCACTGCCGGCGCCGACGTGCAAGTCACCGACAAGCTCCAGTTTTCGGTCAAGCGCGAACAGAACCTGAGCAACGCAGATCCGACTTACCCCACGCAAACGACGCTCGGCGCGACTTATCAGTTGAGCGCTTTGACGAAACTATTCTTTACGCAGCGCCTTTCCGCGGCGCCGATTACGCCGATTGGCGATTTTTCCGCCGCCGGTTTCGCCGTGTCTTCGGCGCGCCGCGAAACTACCATCGGCGTGGAAACCCGCTTCGGCAAATTCACTTCGATGACCGGCCGCTATCAACTCGAGAATGCCCTCAACGGCACCGACAGTTTTGCCGTCATCGGTTTACAGAATCGGCTGCCGCTAACGAAGAAGTTCTCAGTCGAGCTGGGGTTCGAGCGTGGCTTCCATCTGCTTGGTCCCAATCAGAGCTTCAACAGCGGCACGGTCGGACTTGGCTGGCAGCCGAATTCAGATTTTCGCGCATCGGCGCGGTACGAATATCGCGATCGAGGCGGGCTGGGCCAGCTGTTTGCTGTCGGCGCCGCCGGGCGTCTGCGCGAAGGCATCACGGTGCTGTCGCGTTTCCAATTTTCGCGCGGCGGCTTTGGCGGCAGAACGAACCGTTCGTTGGAAGGAACGGCTGCGCTGGCGATTCGCCCAATCGAGTCGGATCGCGTCGGACTGCTCTTCACTTACACGCATCGTTCGCTGACGCAGAACGCTGGGAGCGCAACCGGGGGCGCAGGCATCCTGCCTGGTTCTTCTGCGGCCCTAACCCGCGATCGCTCGGACTCGCTTTCCACCGACGGCTATTATCAATTGACGAAGCGCCTGGAACTCTACGGACGCGGCGCGTTGCGCTTCAACGCTAACGGCCAGCCGCAGCTACCGTTTGTTTCGACACTGACTTTTCTGACGCAGGCGCGCGCGCAATACCTCGTGACAAGTCGTCTCGATTGGGCAGTCGAGACGCGCATGTTGTTTCAACCTTCATCGCGCACGACGCGTTCGACGTATGCTACCGAAGCCGGCTTTTGGGTGCTGCCTGATATGCGTCTGGCCGTCGGTTATAACTTTACTGCGGCGAAAGAGCCGGCCGGTTCGCAACTCTTGCCGACCCGCCGCGGCTTCTACTTCACAATCTCTTCGAAGCTCTCGAATCTCTTCGATTTGTTCGGCACTTCGAAAGCTGGGCTTGCAGCGAGCGGAGATGATCAGGCCAACAGCAAAGAGAAGCACAAGGAATGAGTTTCAATTGAGTAATAGTTGAGTGAGAATGTTCCAATGGAACCTTAGCGATGAGACTCAGAAATTCCAAACTCTTCTGCGGCGGCCCCAGCGCTTTCATTATCCGAACCAGTATGCTGCTGCTCTTCTTTGGCGTGCTGGGAGTGCAAAGTGCGTACGCCGGTCTTACCATTACTCCGACCACCTGGAATGTTATTGGTCTTGATAGCAATAACGTGAATTCCGGTCCTAATGGTTTTCAAATAGGCGCCCGCGTTTGCAATACGGGTGGTACGGCAGTGACGAACCTTTCCGGCGCCTTCGTCTGGGATAGCGCAAATGCGTTCATTAACCTCGGCGGGTCGAGCACCATAAACGTGCCGTCGCTGGCCGCCGGCGGCTGCGTCGATTTT
>DATGVD010000594.1:0-6667 GCA_035300785.1 Pyrinomonadaceae bacterium
GACGGATCGTGTCTCAGTTTGGTTTCCTATTCTATCCCGCTCCAACAGGAACGATCCACGAAATCAACGAAACCGCGCGCACGAAACCATTTCCGGTTCGTGTGTTTTCGTAAATCACTGAAGAGCGGCCATCTCTCAAAATACGACGCCAGATCACGACGTGCTTACTTGCAGAGCTTTTCTGCTCTGAGTAAACTCATCGCGCTCTTGCTAGCTCAATATCAAAAGGGACGAGCGCCGGCAAAGATGCAGGCTTCCGCAGGCAAGATGCCTGCACTCCGGCGAATTACGAATGAAGATACACGAGTATCAGGCAAAAGAGTTACTCAAAAAGTTTGGCGTGCCGGTGCCGCGCGGCATCGTCGCGCATTCGCCGGACGAGGCGTATCAGGCCGCAAAGGAATTGGCCTGCGTGCCGGTTGTCGTCAAGGCCCAGATTCACGCGGGCGGCCGGGGCAAAGGCGGCGGTGTGAAGCTGGCAAAATCGCCGGAGCAGGCGCGCGAGATTGCGCGAGCGATGCTCGGAATGAAGTTGGTTACGCATCAGACGGGGCCCCAGGGAAGAGAAGTCCGCGTTCTCCTGGTCGAAGAAGGATTGCCGATCGATAAAGAGTTTTATCTCGGCATCGTTTTAGATCGAGCGAGTGGGCGACCGGTGTTCATGGCTTCGGCAGCGGGCGGCATGGACATCGAAGAAGTCGCCGCGAAGACTCCGGAAATGATTTTCAAAGAGACGATCAATCCGGCTGTTGGCTTTCGTCCGTTCCAGGCGCGCAAGCTCGCGTTTGCGTTGGGACTGCCCGGCGCGCTGGTGTCGCAGGCGGCGAAGTTCATGCAATCGCTCTACTCGGCGTACGAACAGATGGACGCCTCGCTGATGGAAATCAACCCGTTCCTGTTGACGAAAGACAATCGCTTGATCGCCCTGGATGCGAAGGTCAACTTTGACGACAATGCGATGTTTCGCCACAAGGAATTTCTCGATCTGCGCGACCTGAACGAAGAGGAGCCTTTGGAGATCGAAGCGTCGAAGTTCGATCTGAACTACATCAAGCTGGACGGCAACATCGCCTGCATGGTCAACGGCGCCGGACTGGCGATGGCCACGATGGACATCATCAAACTGGCGGGCGGCGAGCCGGCAAACTTTCTCGACGTGGGCGGCGGTGCTTCACAGGAACGCGTCGAAGCGGCGTTCCGCATTTTGCTCGCCGACGAAAACGTGCGCGCCGTGCTCATCAATATTTTTGGCGGCATCGTGCGCTGTGACATGGTCGCGCGCGGCGTGGTGGGCGCGGCGACGAACCTTGGCGTAAAAGTTCCGGTCGTGGTGCGCCTGGAAGGAACCAATGTCGAAGAGGGGCAGCGCGTGATTCGCGAGTCGGGATTGGGATTTACGGTCGCTACGGGAATGAAAGACGCGGCCGAGAAGGTGGTGGCCCTGGCGGCGTGAGAGCGGCCGGCAGGACGGGGAGACGGGGCGACGGGGAGATGCAGCGATCAATCGATATCTGAGAAGAGATCATTGCTGTGAGCGTCAATTCACCGACATTCCCCGCGTCCCCCCGTCGCCCCGTCTCTGTGTCGGTTCTTAGGTGGCTTGTCCCCATCTGCCGCTTCGCACTGGCGGCGCTCTTTCTTTTCACGGCCGGCGCCAAGCTCTGGATTCTGAAAATCTTCGCAACGAACGTCGCCTCACTCCTTAGCTCGGCCTCGATTAATTATGAACGCTGGCAATGGCCGGCGACGATCTTAGTGATCGCCGCTGAGATCATCGCTGCGCTCCTATTATTGATTCCACGGACGGTGAGGCTCGGCGCGATCCTGGCGGCGCTGCTGTTAGTCGGCTTCAGCGCCTTCGCGCTTTACTACGTCTACGTTTTGCACGGCGAGCCGCTGGAGTGCGGCTGCTTTGGCAACATCATTGGGAGTCAGTTGGGGGTGAAGACGGCGCTGAGAAACTTAGTTCTGCTCGTGCCTGTCCTGGTAGTATTCTTTAGATACCAGGCAAGGAAGGGACCTGCGCTCGAGAATTGAAAATTGCAAACTGAAAATTGCAAATCGATTTGTTGAAACCGAGCACCGAAGAGCGCCGACCAGTTTTAAGATTTGCAATTGTCATTTTTCAATTTTCGTTAGCAATTCTGAGAGATTGATCAACGCCTTTTCATCCTCGCAATCTCATATCTCGTATTATCAATTCGCTCCCCGGCATCCGGGTGATCAGAGAACAGCGACCCCAGCAGACTCGAATCCTGTTCCTCAATGCGCTGCAACTTCTGAAACATTGTGATCATGCCCTGCGGATCGAAGCCCGCGCGCGGCATCGCGCGCACGCCGAGAAAGTCCGCCTCGCGTTCTTCGTCGCGAGAGTGAACGGTGAGAAAGCCGGCGCCGATCATTTGCCCGAGGGCAACGCCAAGATCGTGCGCCACGCCGCCGGCAACTCCCGTGAGTTCGCCGAGTTGCTTGGCGATGTCATCGTACTGCTGGGACGCTCTCAAAGTTTTCAAGCTGTGCCGCGCGACGATGTGGCCGACTTCGTGCGCCAGCACCGAAGCCAGCTCGTTTTCATTCGCCAAACGGAGCAGCGCCGTCGTCACGTAAACGTGACCGCCCGGAAGCGAGAAGCCGTTAATCTCACGGCTCTGGATGACGTGGAACTTGTAAAGCAGGCCTGGCCGGAGGCTGGCTTTCGCGCAGCGCTGGCCGATGCGCTCGACCCGTTCAAGGCCCGAGTCCGTGAGGTTGAATTTCTTCGTTACTTCGCGATGAAGTTGGGTGCCGAGTTTGATCTCGTCGCGTTCGTTCAGCAAGCCCGCGTTCGAATAACGCGCGTTGCGAAAGTCAGAGTAGGGATCGTCAAACTGTGCGGCCGCTGAGAGCGGCTGACTACTCAGCGAATCGTTTCGCCGCAGGTCATGTGCGCGAACCGTGAGCGATTGGAGGTTGTTTGCCGCCACCGACAGAACCCAAAAGACGAAACAGATTAGAAACGCAGTTCCTGGTTCACGGCGATATTGTGGTTGCTTCACTAAAGATTCTCCCGCAGAGCGAATCGATGAATCGCTGTCATCGTGGGCCAGTTTGCGTTCAGAGTTCAACCTTTAGGTTGCTGAGTTCGAAAACAAGCTGAAGCTTGAACTCTGAACTCACCCACTGAATCGCTGTTGATAATAAGCGAAGCAGAGTGTTATAGAAAACCTGCTGATTCGAGGGTGAGGTCAGTACCGGGAGCGGTAGCGACCGGGTCTCAATTCACGGGACGGTCGAGTTTGCCAGGCCCACAACCCGGTCGCATCCACCACCCCAAGCGGGCTGCCCGGCTGGGGACCCCGGTTCGCTCCAGGTACTGACAGCATTATGCCGAGCAATGACTTCGTACGCCTGGGAAACAAAACGTGGCCTTCGCTGGCGATCGTTTCCATTCTCTTAGCTACGGCCTTTCAACTTCATTATCAGGGACGTCTCTGGCTCTGCGCGTGTGGGCCGAGGTTTTGGTCAGGGAACACTTGCAGTTCGGAGAACTCTCAACAGTTTCTTGATCCGTACAGTTTTACTCACGTGCTGCACGGCATGGTTTACTTCATCTTGTTGAAGTTACTGCTCCCGCGCGTGCGTCCGCTGTGGCGATTCTGTCTGACAATTGCGATAGAGGCCGGATGGGAGCTGCTTGAAAACACTAATCTGGTGATCAACCGTTATCGCGAGGCGACGGCGGCGCTGGGCTACGCGGGCGATACGGTGGTTAACTCGCTCGGTGATATCTTGTGTTGCGCGCTGGGTTTCATGATTGCCCGGGCGCTTGGCCGGCGGCGTTCCGTAATTCTGTTTGTCGCGACTGAGGTGGTCTTGCTGTTTTGGATCAGGGATGGGTTGATCTTGAATATCATCATGTTGATTCATCCAATCCAGGCCATCAGAACCTGGCAGATGTGCCAGTAGTCGAGCGGAAGGGGAAGAGCATGTCGACAATTTCATTCTGGGGCGCTGCCGCCACCGTGACCGGCTCGAAATATCTGATCGAGACAGATCGCGCGAGCGTCCTGGTCGATTGCGGATTGTTTCAGGGCTTGCGCGAATTGCGTGATCGCAACTGGCAGAAACCGCCTTTCAACGCGGCGTCGGTGGATGCTGTCATCATCACGCACGCGCACATCGATCACACCGGCTATCTGCCTCGCTTCGTCAATCACGGTTTTCGCGGGCCAATTTATTGTTCGCGCGGCACCGCTGACTTGCTGAAAATTCTTTTGCCTGATGCGGCGCGCCTGCAGGAAGAAGAAGCTGACTTTCGCAATCGGCACAAGGTCACGAAACACCTGCCCGCGCTGCCGCTCTATACCGAGCAGGATGCGAGAGAGACCTTGAAGCTGCTGCAAGTTGTCCAGAATACCGGACAACCCTTTCAAATTGTGAGAGGAATCAGGGCGGAGTTTCGCATCGCTGGTCACATTCTTGGTTCGAGTCACGTGCTCGTCCATGTCGATGGTGACGATGGGCAGGGACGCACTGTGCTGTTTTCCGGCGACCTCGGAAAATACGATCAGCCAATCATACGCGATCCGGTCGCGCCGCCCGCGTGCGACTATCTTTTGATTGAATCAACCTACGGCAATCGTCTGCACGACGTCGAAGAACCGAAGGACGCGCTCGAACGAATCATCCGAAACGCCGCCGAGCACAACAGTGCGGTGCTGATTCCTGCGTTTGCCGTCGGACGCGCGCAGGAAATTCTCTATTTCATTCGCGAATTGGAAGACGAAAAGCGAATTCCGGTGCTGCCGGTTTGTTTGGATTCGCCGATGGCCTCCGCGGCGACCAGGGCGTATGCGGCGCGAACTGAGGAGCATGATGAGGAATACGCGGATGCGCTGAAAACGACTCCGACGCCGCTGGCGACGCATTCGATGATGGCCTGCACAACCAGAGAAGATTCTAAACGATTGAACGATGCGAAAGGCGCGCGCGTGATCATTGCCGCCTCCGGAATGATGAATGGCGGCCGCGTGTTGCATCATGCGCTGCGGCTTTTGCCGGACGAGAATGCGACGGTGGTGTTTGTCGGTTATCAGGCGGCGGGCACGCTCGGCCGCCGCGTGTCGGACGGCGAAAAGGAAGTGAAGGTCTTCGGCCAATGGATCGACGTGCGCTGCCATGTCGAAAAGATTGGCGGCTTTTCGGCGCACGCCGATTGGAAAGAAGCGATTCGCTGGCTGGAAGGAATGCCGTCCGCGCCCAAGCGCGTTTTCGTCACGCACGGCGAGCCCGACGCTGCGCAAGCTATGGCCGGTCACATTCGCGACCGATTTGGTTGGCAGGTTGAAGTGCCGCAGTACGGCG
Source organism: Pyrinomonadaceae bacterium (assembly GCA_035300785.1). Lineage (GTDB taxonomy): Bacteria > Acidobacteriota > Blastocatellia > Pyrinomonadales > Pyrinomonadaceae > UBA11740. Next base: position 5,344 of record DATGVD010000594.1, read on the forward strand.
AGAAGTCTGAACTCGGCTAATTGAGCTACAGATTTGCAAACGCCAAAGGCGCGCGGCCTGCGGTCCCGGCCTCGGTTTCCTAATCTTGAGAAATCGGCTTGCCGCGGAAAGCGATCCACGCCGCCACCCGAAGCGGCTTTGTTCGTGCTATCTCGTAGTGGCTTCGTGGATCGTTCTTAGGCAGTCCGCAGCAAAATACGAAATGAAGAAGCGAAGCCTGGGGAAATCAAGCCTATGCTAATTCCCGGAATCCTAATGTATAATGAAATTTATCTGGAACTTCCAGGATGAGAACATGAAAAAGTCGGGCGCGAGCCAGGGCCAGTCGGCATCGGAGCTCATCTCGAAAAGAATCGCCGAGCTCGGGGACTGGCGAGGGGAAACCCTCGGCAGAATGCGCACGCTCATCAAGCAGGCAGACCCGGACGTCGTCGAGGAGTGGAAATGGGTCAAGCCAACCAAGCCTGGCACCCCGGTTTGGTCACACGACGGCATCATCTGCACTGGCGAATCCTACAAGAGTGTCGTGAAGCTGACCTTCTCCAAGGGCGCGTCTCTGAAGGATCCCGCCCGTCTCTTCAACTCGAGTCTCGAGGGAAACACACGCCGCGCGATCGACATCCACGAAGGAGAAGAGGTTGACGAGTCCGCCTTCAAGGCGCTCGTTCGCCAAGCGGTCACCCTCAACAGTTCTGGCAAGTCGAAACCTTCGAAGAAAGCGAAGTCCTAAGGGATTCCGCCCCTGGACAGGTCCGACATTTCTTACATGGTGAACATGCTCGCCTTCGTCAACCAAGCTCCGTGGCATATCAAGGTAGTCGGATCTGCTGCGTCAACTATATTAGAATTTGGGTGTTTCAAATAAAATTGAGGGAGACTGACAATCTCGCCGCTGGTCAGGTCTTTGCGTCGGTAGGATTTTCGATGCAGGCGCGTGCTCGTCGAATAATGGAAAGATCGTTCGGGTAGAGTCCGGGAATCACATCAAAGCGGTTTACAAGGTGAGTTAATAGGCTGTGTTCCTCGTCCGTTAGCGGACGGCCTGCTTCGCACTCGGCAATTATGCGGCTGATTCGCTCAACTGTATTGTCGTTCATTTGTTAAGTGCTGGGGAACAAGAAAGCAAATGAACCAAGGCTTAGGGGAATATCTTATATCACGTGTTGCGGCGTGAAAACAATGAGGAAAGATGCCTGGCGCGGACAATTACCGTAGAAACGACCGCAAGGCTTCAAATTAGGAGGTCCGGTGGCACGTCGGGCAGATCCTCATCCTGATTCTTCAGTTATCTTATGTACTGCGCCCGCCGATAAATCAAGTCCGA
>DATGVD010000595.1:0-5430 GCA_035300785.1 Pyrinomonadaceae bacterium
TACTGCCGGGGCCAGAACGTTTAGATGATCGATCAGGATCGGGGTTGAAGCACTCTCTAAACCGAGTGGCTCAAACCCGCGGACGCCACGATTTGGACGACGGCCTGCCAGTTATTCGGCGGGCCGTTTTCTATTGTACGGTGGTGAAGGGAGCGGCGGCTGGTGACACGCCTCTAAGTCGAGCTCAGCCGGCCTTACAAGCGAAATCTCATGGCCGTCCCGATGATATTGATATCGCCCGGGCGAGTCCGCCCATCGTTCTGGCGCATGCCATAAACTTCCAGAGTGAAATGTTTATTGAAAGCGTGATTCGCGCCGACGCTAAATCTGTTGCGCACCCAATCGCGCAGGCTCCAGTCGTAGAATACTTCGTCAGCAACGAAGAAAGTGAATTGCTGTGTGTGGAGCTTGAGGGGATGCTCGAGTCGAACGCGATTGCGATAGCGCCACGCATCGACCTGTGGATGACGCCAGCGCCGCTCGAGCCAGTTACGATTCACCAGTGTGAATCCGCCGATGGGTATGTTTAAAGTCGCGCCAAAACTCAGCCGGTCTTCATCCTCATGTTTTCCGTTCGGCGGCGTGGCCTCGCGATGAAAATATAGTTCGTTGACCGTGATGTACTTTTGGATCTTGTAGTTGAAACCAAATCCCCAACGCTCGTCGACCGGAGTAGTGAGATTGCTGCCAATTCGCACGGTTCCCTGAATCAGGAAATCAACCTTCGTGCTGAGGGGAATCGTAAACTGAACATCGTTCCAACTCTCCGTGTCGGCTTTCGGAACCTTGCTCGGCGTTTGTGCGCGCGCGTCCCCGGCCACGCACATAAGTACGAGAACAAAACCCAGAAGACTCGGACATCTCATCTCTGTCTGGCCAGCGTGTAATTGGGGAGCACGCTAAATGAGGTCAGACCCACGGCAACGCGATCGCCGGCCTTGTATCGGGTGGCCGTGGCTTCGGGTTTGGGTAGCGTGACCATAATGGGCACGCCCGTCATCTTTTCAGGCGTATTGATGGTCACGTCGTAGAGCGGGGCTTCGCTTTCCGTCTGCCGGCGGTGCGTAAGATCCAAACGAACATTCAAGCGTTCGTAGGCCCCGACAAAATTGACTTCTTCGATCACCCCATTAGCCAACCGGCGGCATCCTGCCGGCAACTTCGCATCCGGACTCAGACAGACGTCCTCGGGACGAAATACCAGCTTGACCGATTGGCCCGCGCGAAACTTTTTCGTCTCTTCAGTCGCCGGTAAACGAGCAACTCCGACCTGGACCGCGCCGGGGACGACGACGCCCAGGAGCAAATTGGCCGCGCCCAGAAACGTGGCGACAAATTCCGTCGAGGGATGATTGTAAACCTCGTCGGGCGTGCCAATCTGTTCCAGGTGTCCGTTGTTCAGCACCGCGATGCGATCGCCCAATTCCAACGCTTCCTCCTGATCGTGGGTGATGAAGATCGCCGGGACCTTCACCTGCCTTAGCAGAGCGCGAATCTCTCGACGCAGCTTCACCCGCGTTTGCGCGTCAAGCGCTCCGAAAGGTTCATCGAATAGCAGGACCTGCGGCTTGTAGGCAAGCGTGCGCGCAATGGCCACTCGCTGCTGCTGTCCACCCGAAAGCTGCCACGGATATTTCTTGCGGTGTGCTTCCAGTTGGACCAGCTCGATCAGGCGATTGACCGTCTCACTTCTTTCCTTCCGAGGCCGGCGGCGAATCTTCAAACCAAACGCGATGTTCTTTTCTACCGTCATGCGCGGGAACAGCGCATAGGATTGGAAGATCACCCCGACACCACGCTCACGAGCGGGCAAGTCGGTCACGTCCTTGCCGTGAAGAATCACGCGCCCGGTGTACGGTTGTTCCAGCCCGGCAATGATGCGCAGAACCGTGGTCTTGCCGCTGCCTGATGGACCGAGCAGCACCAGGGACTCGCCTTCGGCCACGTCAAAGCTGACATCTTCAAGGACTGGCGTCTTTTTGAAGCGCTTGCTGATGCCGTGCACACTGGCGGCCACCCCGGTACTCGCCTGGCGATCCGGAGCCCAGGACACATGTAGTTGATCAGTGTCGCGTGCAAGTGCCATTTTCGGAATCATTTTTCCTGAGCTTCAAATTCCAGCCAATCGCGCGCGAAAAACAGCACGCTGAAAATAATGAATGACAACAGTGCCAGCACGATCGCGATCGCGTTGGCGGCTTCGATCTGTCCTTCGTTGAACTTGGCAAAGATGTAAAGCGGCGCGGTCTGCGTCCGGCCCGCCAGGTTACCCGAGACCAGAATCGTCGAGCCGAACTCGCCAATCGCGCGGGCGAAGGTGAGCAGCGCGCCGCCCACGATCGCGCCGCGCAAGCTCGGCAGCGTCACATGCCAGAACGTTTGCCAGCGCGTGGCGCCAATGGTCGCCGCCGCCTCTTCCAGCGAACTACTCATCGTGTCGAACACGGGCTTGATCACGCCAAAGGCCAACGGAAATGTCACGAAGATATTCGCCAGAATAATTGCGTAAGCCGTGAACATCAGATGCTTCCCGTGCGCATTCAGCAAGCGTCCCAGCGTTGCGTTGGGTCCCCACAGAAGCAACAAAGCAAATCCGGCGACGGCCGTCGGGATCGCGGTGGGCAGAGAGATGGTTACAATCACCGCATTGCGGCCCCAGAAATCGTAGCGCGAGAGCACGTACGCGGCGAACAAACCAAAGATCACATTGAAAACGGTCGCCCAAAAACTCGTGACCATTGACAGCTTGAGCGCGAAAATCGCTTCGGGCGCGATCAGAGCTGACCAGAACACGCCCAGCCCTTTGCCGGTGCCGAAAAGAAAGATCGAAAGCAGCGGCAGAATCACCAGCGGCAGCATGATTGCCAGCATCACGCCGATACTCACCGGGCGCGCCACATCGAATCCGCGCACATGCCGCAATGTGGGAATCTTGACCACGTCTGGCTAACTTCCTTTCTGGACCAAATCTCGAAACACTCGTTCAATCACCTCGGGATACGCCTTGTCCCAGCCGCCGAAGCGATCCTCAACCGTGAATGGATACTTGATGGTTGCGAGTTCCTTGTTTTCCTGATTCAGCGCGTCATTCGTGCTGGAACGAAAATGGAATTTGACGAAGGCGCGCTGCGCTTCGTCGCTCCAGAGATACTGCATGAAGGCATCGATGACCGGCCGATCTGCGGCCGAGACATTTCGGTCAACTACCACCGCCGGATGCTCGCTGAAGATCGTCGCTTCCGGAATTACAATTTCGGCGTCAACCTTGGCGTTACCAAGCTTGATCAGTAACCCGTCGAGTTCATAAGTCACCAGCGCGTCGCCGTTGCCGAGTTCAAATTGAGTGCGCGCCTCGCGCGCCGAGCTTGGCGTGGAGATCACGTTGCGCCAGATCGCTTGCAACATCTGCAGGGCGCGCGCGTGATCGGCTTCGCCGTTCTGTTTTTCGGACTTCACGAGTTCCGAGCCATAGATGGCCAGGATCGACCACTGCGCGCCACCTGAGCTGATGGGATCGGGATGAATCAACCTGATTCCCGGCTTGGCGAGATCGGGAAAGTCATGTATGCCTTTCGGATTTCCCTTGCGCACCAGAATCACGAACGGCGTTTTATTGACGATCCCTTTCTGCGGCAGCGCGCGCCAGTCGGACTTGACGTCGCCGTGGTCTTTCAGGCGCTGCGCATCGCGTTCGATCGAGAGAATCGCGATCTGCGCTTTCACGCCGGCGATGATCTGGTTGGTTACGGTTTCCGATCCGGCGAACGACGACGTGAAGCGAACATCGAAACCATGCTCTCTTTTCACTTTGGCGGCGAACGCCGGATAGATCGCTTTCTCGAGCGATTCTTTCATGATCGAAAAACCATAAACAGTAATGTTGACGCCGCCGCCCGACTCAGAGGGCGGTCTTGGCAGACAAGCGTTTACGGCCAACAATCCGAGAATCGTAACGGCGACAATCGCGGTTCTGGTTTTCCTCAGCCACATGGACATCTCACCTACAGACTTCGTCTTCATCCGAAGAACTGAATGCCTCATGAGGAGTCGGCGGGCTCCCCACGAGACGCGAACACCGAAAGCCTGTGTTAACCTTGCTTGATTTGAATGTGGACTCAACTTTAGGATGACTTGCCGGTAATCCGCAAGAGTTCTCAGCCGTTTTGTCGGCCACGGAGGCCAATTTTGTTTGGACGATGGATGCGCGCCCGCGAAATCAGGCATTCGCAGCGCGACGACAATCGAATCGTGCGCCCTTTTGCGTGGGGCACCGAATTCATAGCAGAGCACGTCAACGGCGTGGACCCTCGGGTCCTTTTCGGCGAGCATGCTGAACGCGTGATGGCCCGGAGCGAAGACTTCTACGCGCTGCCCGCGGTTTCGGACTACCGTCTGGCAGGCGATCGTTTGACCTGGACCAGCGCCATCGAAACTCCTTCACCCGCAAACAATGTGGCGCGCGCGCGACTATTTACTCCCCGTCGTGAACGTAAAGGAAAGCCACGTGCCGGCGTTGTCGTCTTGCCGCAGTGGAACGCGCAACCCGACAGCCACGTCGAAGCGTGCCGCATCTTCAATGGTCTGGGCATGACCGCTCTGCGTCTTACGCTGCCGTATCACGAAGATCGCCGGCCGCCGGAACTCGAACGCGCCGACCACCTGGTCGGTTCAAACATCGGGCGCACGATCCAGTCGATGCGTCAGGCGGTTCTGGATACGCGCTCGGCTGTGCGTTGGTTGCAACGTCAGGGATATGAACGCATCGGGATCCTGGGAACCAGCATCGGCTCATGCATTGGTTTTCTCACCTTCGCGCACGACGCGGCAATCGACGTCGGCGTTTTCAATCATGTGTCCGGTTACGTCGCCGATGTTGTGTGGCAGGGAATATCCACAAAGCACGTGCGCGAAGGAATTGAAACCGACTTGACGGTCGATGAGTTGCGCGAGTTCTGGAAGCCCATCAGTCCGGTGCCTTTTATCCCGAGGCTGCTCGACATGAAGCAGCGGCCGATGCGCTTTATTGCTGCGCGCTACGACTTAACCTTCCCGGTCGATCTATCACGCCAGGTGATCGCCGAAGTGAAAGCATTAGGAATCGATCTCGATGTCGTGTGGTTGCCGTGCGGTCATTACACGACCGCCGAACTGCCGTGGAAGGCGATCGATGCCTGGAAGATCGCGACGTTCTTTCGGAAGCATTTGTAAGAACGAACCGCAAAGCCGTTGAGTAATACAGCCCAGGATTGTCGCGCAGCGGTAACCATGAGGATCGGTTGAGATAGCATGACGCAACCCTGTCAGGGTTGCGATGTATGAATGTGAGAACGATCCCAGGGTAGCTGCTTCGCAGCCAACCCTGGGCTTTGTTATGAAACCGCTTTGCGGTTTGAGATGCGAATGACAGACAAGTCTATAGTTAGTGCTCTC
>DATGVD010000596.1:0-3963 GCA_035300785.1 Pyrinomonadaceae bacterium
TTGGTTTCAAGTTCCAAGTTTCAGGTTTCAAGTTCAAACACGCGACTGCCCTGCGAAACTTGAAACCTGAAACTTGGAACTTGAGACTAAGATCTATCGTCCCGTGAATTTCGGCGGTCGCTTTTCCAAAAACGCGCGCACACCTTCGCGGCCATCTTCGGATTCGAAACAACGCACCTGCGCTTCGACTTCATATTGCAGCATGTTCTCCAGGGTGTCGTGCTCGGCTGCATACACCGCGTGTTTCGCTGCTGCTATTGAAACCGCCGGGCCGTCGCGCAAACGCTCCGCCAGTTTGCGCGTCTCGGCTTCCAACTCTGCGGGCGCGACGACGCGATTGATCAAGCCGAGCTGCAAGGCCCTGGCCGCGTCGATCGGGTCGCCGAGAAAGAACATCTCGCAGGCGATATTCGAGGTAACCATGCGCGGGAGAAAATAAGTTCCGCCCCAATCGGGATGAAAGCCAAGTTTGACGAAGGCCTGGCTGAACGTAGCCGTTGACGAGGCGATGCGCAGATCGCAAGCGAGCGCCAGATTAAAGCCCGCGCCGAACGCCGGGCCTTCGATCGAAGCGATCACGGGCTTGGTCATCTGACGAATCCCCAGCACCACGCGTCGCGCGGCGCCAAGCAGGCGCGCGAACTCCTCGCTTTCGTTTCGTTCAACCAGCTCGGCCATGAATTGCACATCGCCGCCGGCACAAAACGCCCGGCCCGCGCCGTTGATCACGACCACGTGCACGTGCGGATCGCTGCCCGTCTCCTCCAAAGCCTCGGCCAGGTCACGCCGCATGTGATCGATGAAAGCATTCAGCCGATCAGGCCGGTTCAAAGTGATCGTCACGATGCCGTTGTCTTCGGCGACTCTAATGAGTTCGTCTGACATAACTTTGGAGTGCGGTGGCAAGCGCAGCGCGACACCGCTTTGGATCATTTATCGCGCGCGGCGCAATCTAAAGCGCCGTCGCCGCTTCGCTCTGCCGGCGCACTCCACATCTTACTTTCCTTTGAATACCGCCTTGCGTTTGTTGACGTACGCGTCCAGGCCTTCTTTCGCATCTTCGGACTGGAACAGTTGCTGTTGCAGCTCGCGTTCGAGCGCCAGCGCGGATTCGAATGGAATCTCAGCGCCGGTCTGCACGGCGCGTTTTATTCGCCCGACCGCGCGCGCGGCTTTGTTAGGCGTCGTGAACTGCCGCGCATAAGCCATCACTTGCTTCATGAAATCCTCAACGGTTTCTGAGTCGAGGACCTGATTAACCAGACCGAGCTCCTGGCCCCGCTCGAAATCAAACAACTCGCCTGTGGCCATCAATTCAATCGCCTTCGATTTGCCCACGAGGCGCGCCAGACGCTGCGTGCCGCCCGTGCCCGGCAAGACGCCGAGAGAAACTTCCGGCAATCCCATTTTGCCGGCGCCTCTACGTGCGATGCGCAGGTCGGCGGCCAATGCGACTTCCAGTCCGCCGCCGACGCAGTGACCGTTAAGCGCCGCGATCACCAGCTTTGGCGTCTGCTCGAATCGCGACAAAGTTTCGTTCGCATGCAGACAGAAATAATACTTGAATTCCGGCGTCACCTCGCCGAGCATTTGAATATTCGCGCCGGCGCAAAAAAACTTTTCTCCGCGGCCGGTAATCACGATCACCTGTACGCTCTCTTCCAGGCGCGCTTTCAGAATGCTGGCGTCGAGTTGCTGCATCATCTCGTACGAATAAGTATTCGCCGGCGGATCGTTGAGCGTCAGGATTGCGATGCCTTCCGAGGCGCGATATTCCACGAGATCGTGGCTTGGTTCGGTCATCGGAGATTGGGTGGCCATCAGTTAACGTTTGAATCAGGATGCTAAGCCGTGCGCCAGACGCTCACTTTTTCAGATCTTCCGGGATCTGCGAGCGCGATTTCGTCTGCACTTGAAAGAAAACCAGACAGGAACAGACGGGTAATATTATCGACGAGTTGACTGACAGACAACTTGCCGCGCGGATCGTACCAGTTGTAAATCCAGTTCATCATACCGAATAACGCGTAAGTGGCGACCGTAAGATCGACTGGCTTTGCGGTTTTTTTGAGTTGGCCATTTCTACGTGGCGCTCGCGACTCGGAACCGGGACCTGTGGTTTGTTGGACTTCGGACAGTATCTTTCGCGCAGTGCGCGTGTATTGCCGCTTGCGGCTCGAGACATGTTCGTGCAAGGCACCGGCCAGCGACTCACCTTCATGCGAGAGTACTTTCATTTCAGCCATGTTCGCGGCAAAGAACGAAAGATGATTGTCGATAAAGATGCGCAGCTTTTCAAACGGGTCATCTATCCCCCGCGTGCGCTGTTCCAGCCGCTCCAGCACGCGGCCAAAACAATGATCCTGGATCAGAAACAGCAGCTCTTCTTTCGACTTGCAGTAGTGATACAGGCCGGCGAGACTCAGGCCTGTAGCGCGCGAGATATCGCGCATCGAGGTTGAGTGATAACTCTTTCCCGCAAAAATCCGCGCGGAAGTGCGCAGGATCAATTCGAGCTTTTGATCGTGACGAGTCAGCTCATGGGTCATAAGAATGAAGCCACAGATGAACACAGATTCTCACAGATAAGCAGAAGGAGAATTTCTAATCAGTGTTTATCCGTGTGAATCTGTGGCCCTCTTTCTCTTCTCTTAAAGTCGCACGTATTCAAACTCAAACGGCTTGCCCTTGATGCCCGATGTCGGCGGCGCAATCCAGTTGGCGATCTTGCCCGGCTCGGTTACTGGATGCATCAGGCCGCGCACGTATTCCCGGTCCTCGATTGAAGGCAGCCACTCGCCTTTGCGATTCTCAAACTCTTCCGGCGATATCAGGTTGCCCTGGAGATCGAATTGATGGCCGGCGTATTCGCCCACATGACGATGAAAGCGGATGTTTGGCAGAAATAGTCGCTCGCCGATACCTTCATCGGCCAGCGCCTTGTTCCAGCGTGCCAGGCCCTTCTCGCAATCCTTCACATATTCTGTACGCAGCACTTCGTTCAAAGCATTTCGCAGAGGCACTTCGCGCGGCACCAGCTTTCCAGATTCGACAACCGTTAACGTGAGGACGCCTTCGCCGGCGATGTGATCCGAGTATTGCTCCTGCTCTTTGAAACGTCCCTTCAATCCCGCGGCAAAGAAATCGGCGGAGTTCGAGCTGATCTCACCGCCAAACAAATCGAGCGAATAACTGAACCAGAAGTTGATGTACTTCTGAATGATGTCAAGCGGAATGCCGCCCACCGGTCGTACGTCATCGCTTTTGCTTTGCTTCATTAGTTGGGCCGTTCGGCGGACCACCCGGCTCAGGCCCGTGTCGCCAACAAACATGTGATGCGCTTCCTCGGTCAACATGAACTTGCAGGTGCGCGCGAGGGGTTCGAATCCTGATTCAGCCAAAGCCGAGAGCTGATACTTGCCATCGCGATCGGTGAACATCGTGAACGCGAAAAAGTTCAGCCAGTCATCGCACGGTTGATTAAAGGCTTCGAGGATGCGCGGCTTGTCGGGATTGCCACTGCGCCGTTCGAGCAGCGCATCGGCTTCGTCCCGCCCGTCGCGGCCGAAATAACCGTGCAGCAGATAAACCATCGCCCAAAGATGCCGGCCTTCTTCGACGTTCACTTGAAACAGATTGCGCAGGTCGTAAAGCGATGGGCACGTGTGACCGAGCAGGCGTTGTTGCTCGACCGAAGCCGGTTCGGTGTCGCCCTGCGTGACGATGATGCGGCGGAGGGTGTTGCGAAACTCTCCCGGAACTTCCTGATAAGCCGGGGCGCCGAAGCTATCACCGAAGCCAACCTTCGCATCAGGCTGAGCCGGCTCAAGAAAGATGCCCCAGCGGTAATCAGGCATCTTCACATAATCAAAATGCGCCCAGCCTTCCGAGCCGACATCGACCGCCGTGCGCAGCCAAACGTCTTTGTCCTGAAATCCATCCGGCCCCATGTCGTGCCACCAG
>DATGVD010000597.1:0-3281 GCA_035300785.1 Pyrinomonadaceae bacterium
GTTAACGCCGTGCGCGAAATCAAACGCAGTTATCCCGAAGTGCAACTGATGGCTGGCAACGTCGGCACCGGCGACGGCGCCCGCGAGTTGATCGAAGCCGGCGTTGACGGCGTGAAGGTGGGCATCGGCCCTGGCTCGATCTGCACGACGCGCGTGGTGACGGGCGCGGGGGTGCCGCAAATTTCCGCGATTCAATCATGCCGGGAAGCCGCGCGCGGGAGTGACGTGCCGATCATTTCCGATGGCGGCGTAAAGTTTTCCGGCGACATGGCCAAGGCGATCGCGGCCGGCGCCGACGTGGTGATGATCGGATCGCTGTTTGCCGGCACCGAAGAAGCGCCGGGCGAGGTGATTCTGTATCAGGGCCGCAGTTTCAAGATGTACCGCGGCATGGGCTCGATCGGCGCGATGCGCGAAGGCTCGCGCGATCGTTACGCGCAGGAACAGACTGAGGTCGATTCGAAGTTAGTTCCCGAAGGCATCGAAGGCCGTGTGCCCTATCGCGGCACGCTGGCTGAGATGGTGACGCAACTTGTCGGCGGCCTGCGCTCGGGCATGGGTTACACCGGTTGTCGCGACATCAAGGAGTTTCAGGAGAAGACGCGTTTCCTGCGCGTCACCGCGGCCGGCCTGCGCGAGTCGCACGTGCACGATGTTGTAATTACCAAGGAAGCGCCGAATTATCGTTTGGAATAGGGAGGCCTTCGTGGACAAGCGTTCAGAGTACCGACTTTAGTCGGGCTTTTTGTGTGGATCAAAAAGAACCCAACTGAAGTTGGTACTCTAAACACCGCTGTTGGATCTTTCATCCTGCCGGACTTTCCAGTCACCTCATCGCCAGCAGCACATCAGTCAAACGATTCACGACACCGAGCATCGTTCGTCCAGCCTGATCGAAATGGCCGGCGGCGGCTTGATCTTCAGCCGTGGCTGCGCCGGCGGCCGAGCCGGCTAACTTCAAATAATACTGTTCCAGCCCCGGTGTGCTGCGAAACGTGATTTCGAGTTGGTCCAATCCTTCGCGCACGTTCTGCAAACTCGCTTTCACCGTCGCTTTGTTCCTGTTGTTTTGATCGAGCGCTGCCGGCGAAGCTTCGTTTCGGCGCGCCGCCTCATCCGCCTGCTCAATTCCTTTGGCTACGCCGCCCAGCAGGTAAACGAATCTCGTCAGATTCTTGATTTGCTCTGCCACGCGCGTCGCGCCGACGGTGCGCGCTTCAGTGTTGGCCTGCGCCGAAGTTTGCTTACGCGTAGCCTTCGCGCGAGTCGTGCGCGAGCGCGTTTGCGCGAGCGCGGATGTCGAGAATAATAGAATACAGATGGGGACAATAAGCTTCTTCATCAGACACTCCTTCTAATCCCAGTTGGCCTCTTGCATTGAAGCCTGCGGCATCGACTGAACGCGAGTCAAGTCGAAGAGCGTACCGATGCGCCACGAGTGTTAGGGTACCGACTTCAGTCGGGTTCTTGCACTGGGCGGAAAGCCCAACTAAAGTTGGTAGTCTCTACACCGTTATGACTGGCAGCGAACAGCGAACTTTGAAAGTCGAACGACTGGGACGCGTTGAATACGCGGCCGGGCTCGAGATTCAAAAACGAACCGAAGCGTCGGTTTTGACGGGCGCACAGACGGATACGTTGCTTCTGCTCGAGCATCCGCACACACTAACGCTCGGGCGGCGCGCGACGGACGGAGGGATCATTGCTCCCAATGAAGTCTTGCAAGCCCATGGCGTTACGGTTTTTGAAACGAATCGCGGAGGCAAGGTAACGTATCACGGCCTGGGGCAGATCGTCGGTTATCCGATTATCAAACTGAGCCCCGATCGCGAAGACGTGCATCGCTATGTGCGCGATCTGGAAGAAGTCTTGATTCGCGCGCTGATTGATTTCGGCATCGAGGCGTCGCGGATCAACGGCCTGACCGGGGTACACACATCGCGCGGCAAGGTAGCGGCAATCGGGGTGCACATTGCGCGCTGGGTCACGACCCATGGTTTCGCGCTGAACGTGAACACCGATCTGAGTTACTTCAATTTGATTGTCGCTTGCGAAGGCGAACCAGTTACTTCGATGCAGGAATTGCTGGGCCGCGAAGTTGAAATGAACGCGGTCGAAGATCGGATCATTGAACACTTCGCGGAAATCTTTGAGATGGAAATAGAGAGTGCTACGAGTATCGTCTGCGGCTCGGCCGCCTGATGGGCGGAAAGGCTTTGCCTTTCCGTGCGATCAATAAAGACTTGAGGCTACGCCTCAATTTGATGAAAAGGCATAGCCTCGAAAAAAGATAAGGCAACAGATCGGAAAGGCGAAGCCTTTCCGCACATCGGGTGGCAAAGCCACCAACAATTCATGCTGACAGTCGAACTCATCAAGCAGGCCGCCGCGCGGATCGCAGGACGCGTTCATCGCACGCCCGTCGTCACTTCGCGTTCATTCAACGAAGCCGCCGGCTGTGAAGTTTTCTTCAAATGCGAAAACCTGCAACGCGCGGGTGCGTTCAAAGCGCGCGGCGCGACTAACAAAATCCTTTCGCTGACTGGCGATGAAAAGAAGCGCGGCGTGATCGCCGTCTCTTCCGGCAATCACGCGCAAGCCGTGGCTCTGGCAGCTCGTGAAGCCGGCATTCGCGCCGTCGTCTGTGTTCCAGAGGACGCGCCGAAGATGAAAGTCGCCGCGACGCGCGAATACGGGGCCGACATACGCTTCTTCGATCGCCACAAAGATGATCGCGACGCTTTCGGGCGCGAGATCGCCGAACGCGAAGGGCTGGTGATGGTGCCGGCTTATGATGATTATCTGATCATGGCCGGACAGGGAACGTGTGGGTGGGAATTTCTCGAAGAGGTTCCGAGTCTTGATTGCGTCCTGACCCCGTGCAGTGGTGGTGGGTTGTTTGCCGGCGTCAGCACTGCGGCCAAATCAATCAAGCCGGCTATCCGTTGTTTTGCGGTCGAACCTGAGACCGCGAATGACACTCAGCAATCATTTCAGAAAGGGGGACGCGTCACGATTCCGCCTCCGCCGACGATCGCTGACGGCCTGCGCGTACAGACGCCGGGCGTACTCACTTTTCCCATCACGCGCGCGAACGCCGAAGACGTTTTGACAGTCACAGACGAAGAAATAATCGCGGCCATGCGGTTCATGCTGTTTCGCATGAAGCTGCTGGTTGAACCCTCGGGCGCGGCGGCGGCGGCCGCGGTCTTCGCGCGAAAACTTGCTAAAGATCTTAACCGAGTCGGCGTAGTACTCTCCGGTGGGAACATCGATCCGGA
>DATGVD010000598.1:0-2819 GCA_035300785.1 Pyrinomonadaceae bacterium
CTTCGCTTGATCGTCCGAGCAATAGTTTCTCTTCGCAACCTGTTCTACCCGCGGTGGACATGAAGATAACCCTTGAACTTCTGAGGCAAGATAGATATGCCCTCTACTGAAATGGTAGACTGAGTTCGTCTATTTTCACTCGGTTGTGGGGAATACAAATGAGTCAGCAAAACTTGATCGAAGTGAATCCGAACAAGATGAGCGGCACGCCAGTCTTTCGCGATACCAGGGTTCCAATTCAGAACCTGTTCGACTGCATCGAAGAGGGCGAAACGATCGATCAGTTTCTCGACCAGTTTCCCACTGTCTCCCGCGAACAGGTTAATGGAATTCTGGAACTCTCAAAGGAAAGGCTGCTCGAAAGTGAAGTTGCTGCTTGACGAGTGCGTAACGCGCCATCTCAAGCGCGATTTCACCGGCCACGAGGTGCACACCGTTGAAGATGCCGGATTCAAAGGACTGGAGAATGGCGACCTCTTGAAAGCTGCCGCCGGCGCCGGTGCTTACGAAGTCCTGATCACCGTTGACCGCAACCTTCCTTATCAACAGAACCTCGCCGATCTGAATATCGCCATTCTGATTCTTGCCGCGAAGAGAAACAGCTATGTGCGTTTGAAGCCGCTTATCCCGAGAGCTTTGAGCGCTCTGGAGACCATGAAGGTCGGCGACGTTATTCGGGTTGAAGAGTAAATATCACTTTCACGGCAGCGAAGTACCAGATCGTTAGTAATGACATTGGGCAAGGTCTCTACCGAGTGAGATTACTCTAATCGCTTCCGGCTTTTGTTTCTGAATACCAACACCAGTACCCAGGCGAATCCGAGCAAGATTAATCCCGAAACTATTCTCGCCCAGATACCATGCAACGTTATTTCGTGTCCTCTTCCGGGAATATAAAGAGTCCCCGTGAGCAGTCCAATGACTGCAAACAGCAAGAACATCAACAAACTGAACAGGAAACAGGCCAGTGTGCAACCAAAGAAAAGTGCTCCAACCGGCGATTTATGAGGGAGAGGTTGCTTGGTCTGGTTTATCGATCCCGGTTCGGTTGCGGAACCGATTACCGGGCCCTGAGCGATGGCGTGCTGAACCAGCGCGAAGAATAACTCAACGTTGGTTCTGTTCTTGCCAAAGTCAATTATCTGCGGCCGGTAGCCATGACATTTGCTCACAACTTGAATCATTCCGTCAGGAGAGATTTTCGCTGTCAATTCTTCGCCCCATGACCAACCGGTCATGGGAATCCGCGCCACGAATTCATCGTCCGACAGAATTTGATAAGACCAGCCCGCATTCTCCAACGCAGATTTCACGGCGGTCCGCAATTCATCTGGCTGGAGCCAAATTGTACGGCTCTCAGAAAAGCGTGGTGGAAATCCAAATGCCATTTCGGCTGAATAAGCCAACCAATCAGTGGCTATTCTCAAGCTTAGTGTCTCAGGCTATCCGCGAACTCTACCTTTGAGCGCTGCGCCAGATTATGCACAGACAGCTGTTTCGACGCCACTATGACGGTGACGCAAAAGTAGGCATAATGGCAGGCCTGAGGAGCCCGACGTTGATCATCCAATCCATCGAGTTGCGCGAGATTCGCCTGCCGCTGATTCATTTTTTCGAAACCAGTTTTGGGCGCACGACTGAACGCCGCATCGTGCTCGCGCGGGTCATCGATCGTGACGGCGCCGAAGGCTGGGGCGAGTGCACCGCGGGCGAAGGTCCGTTCTATTCGGAAGAATGGACGGAAACTGCCTGGCCTACGCTGAAAGATTTTCTGGCGCCCATGGTCGTTGGTCACGAAGTTCAGAATGCCGGCGCCGTTTCGGATTTGATGAAGAAAGTGCGCGGCCATCGCATGGCCAAAGGCGCGCTTGAAACTGCGTGCTGGGACCTGGAAGCAAACCGCGCGGGCGTGCCGCTGTGGAAACACCTCGGCGGAATTCATTCGGAGATTTCTTGCGGCGTGTCGATCGGCATTCAGGATTCTCCGGAAGCTTTGCTGGAAAAGATCGAGAAAGAGCTGGCCGATGGTTACCAGCGAATCAAGATCAAGATCAAGCCCGGATGGGACCTCGACATCGTGCGGCGAGTGCGCGAACGCTTTCCTGAGATTGGTTTGATGGGCGACGCCAATTCGGCGTACACGCTCGCGGACGCGTCGCTGTTTCGGGCTCTTGATGAATTCAAGCTAATGATGATCGAACAGCCGTTGCGGCACGACGACATATTTGACCACGCGGAATTGCAGAAGCAGATTAAGACTCCAGTTTGTTTGGACGAGTCGGTGAAAACGCCGGAGGATGCGGGACACGCAATCGCCCTCGGCGCTTGCGGTGTGATCAACGTAAAGCTCGGGCGTGTGGGCGGGCATGCTCAGGCGAAGAGAGTTGAAAACATCGCCCGCGAACAAAAGATTCCCGTATGGTGCGGCGGCATGTTGGAATCCGGCATTGGCCGCGCGCACAACATCGCGATGGCTACGCTCGAGGGATTCACGCTGCCGGGCGACGTCTCGGCGAGCGCGCGTTATTGGGAAGAAGACATTATCGAACCGCCGGTGACCGTAAGTTCGCGCGGGACGATCCTGGCGCCGGACAAACCGGGAATTGGCTTTGAAGTTAATCGCGCACGCGTCGATCGTTTGACTGTGAGATCTGAGCGAGTGGTAGGGTCCTGACTTGACGGCGTATAGAGTACCAACTTTAGTTGGGTCTTTATCTCTTAACAAAACCCGACTAAAGTCGGCACCCTGAACAGCGCTTATCAAGGTAGGACACGCTGCCGAGCGAATCACGCTCTGACAAAAAGATGGCAAGTGAACT
>DATGVD010000599.1:0-2699 GCA_035300785.1 Pyrinomonadaceae bacterium
CGGCCGCTTCAGCGGATAGCTCTAACGGAGTTGTTGCAATCGGCGCCACGCTCGCTGAGAAGCTCAAAGTGAAGGTCGGTGATATTGTAAATGTCGTCGCACCTATTACCACCGGTGCGGACTCGGAACTCAGTACCAGGACAGGACACTTCGTGATCGGCGCGATCTTCGAATCGGGCATAGCATTCATCGATCGTGACCTGATTTTTATTGGGCTTGCGAATGCGCAAGCGTTTTTCGGCCGCAGCGGCAAAGTCGACGGCATCGAGGTTCGGCTCAAAAACCTCGACCGTACCACGCTCGTAACCGCACAACTGCGCAAACTTTTTGGGAATCCTTACAGGGTAAGCGATTGGATCGAGTTCAACCAGGCTGCCGCAGCGGGGTTTGCGCTGCTCAAGGAGGTTTACTCGATCGTCCTGCTGATGCTTATCGCAGTGGCAGCCTTCAATCTCGTCGCGACGCTGATCATGGTCGTGATGGAGAAGCGCAAGGACATCGCAGTGTTGATGGCGATGGGGGCGACACCGCACGAGGTCAGATTGGTATTCGTGCTGAAGGGGATGATAGTTGGTGCGGCGGGAACGGCACTGGGTCTCATCCTGGGCGCGCTCGGATGTTTCCTTCTGGCGCACTACCAGTTCATCCATATCCCGAAACAGATTTACGGAATATCGACACTGCCGGTTGCAATCGAGCCGGTGAACTACGTACTGGTGGCAATAGCCTCCCTCGTACTCTGTCTGCTCGCGACCATTTATCCAGCTCGTCAGGCTTCGCGCGAATTACCGGTAGAAATTTTTCGTTCATGACCTGGCAGGCTGTTGAAAAATGGTTTCAACAGCCTGCGCCCTCACTCTTGTCTTTCCCTAGGCGGGAGAGAAATTTAGGAACGAAGCCAGTTTTCACGCAGGGTGTTGAGAGCGAACGCGAGGTCATTCTTTTTTGGAGGTTTCTCAACACCCTGATAGCGATATTTCGTGGCGTAGCCACCTTGTGGGATGCTGATCGCTATCCCACGGCCTGCAGGCAGGCTCCGGCTCGACTGAAGTTCAACGGCGCCAAACGCGGATGCGCGGCCGAGCGATCCAGCCCAGGCGGATTGGTGCGTGCGTGTTACTGCTGATCGCCCTTGTCTTCGGAGCGGGCTTGCGGCTTTGCGTTGAGCTTGGGCTTGCGGATCACGAGCGTTTCGTGGCCGCGCACCTTGATTGTCCTGGCGGAATCGGACTGATAATTGACGCTCGGTCCATCGTCGTGCCTGGAGCGCGCGGTGGTTCGGCGGCGTCTCCAGTTGCTGAGTTCCTTCGAGAGCTTGGAGGCGAGTGAGTCGTCGCCGCCGTTGCGATCGGCGTTTTCGGCTGCCTCATTTCCCAGCGCCTCGTCGGTTGTGTCCTGCGAACTCATTTGGTCCCTTCCATTGTTGGAGTTATCTGTAGCGTGGTTCCAGCTCATTCTGTCCACTTTCGCTGCTGTCGATCCTGAAGCTGCAAAGATTCAATGCGTTTTTTGAAAAGGGTTTTTTGGGTCGGCGCTTATCGGAATTGGCACATCGGACGTACTGGAATTGGGTTGGTGACCTAAGGGTCGAGACTCGTGCTGAGTCGTCTTTGGTGTGCTCTTGTGGAGGGCTGCTTGGTCCGGGGTCTATCCGCGCGGTGCCGAAATCAAACGTCGGGGCGCGAATATCAGGCGGTTCCTCACCTTCCAACTGAACAGGCTTTCTAACTAGTGAACAGGCTTTGCAAACGTAGCGCAAGGCCCATATCACCGTTGATCCGAAGCTTACCGGTCATAAAAGCCATCTGGCCGTTGAGCTTGCCGGCCAGCATATCGAGGTAATCCTGTGCGGCCATTGAAATTGTGATGTTGGGCGAAGGATGGGCACCCTCCTTCACCTCACACTGATCGTTGTTGATCAGCACCTGCCATTTACCGCCGCCGTCCCCGGACAGGTCGAACTGATAAATAGCGTTGAGACCCTTAGCCGCGTCCTTCTTGAAGCGGCTGGGCATCATATCGAATGCCTGTTTGCAGGAAGTCGGCGCGTCAGCCATTTGTCGGGAGATCCTCCTCGCGGAGACAAGGCAGCGGAAGTCTTAAGGTCATATAAGCTTCGTGCCAAAACATTGTCAATACGTACGCGGCACCCGGACACCAACTTTTCGTTTTTTTGGCTATTCTTTTATAACGTTGATGGCACGTACCCCAGATTTTGCACCCGGGAAACTAGAACCCGAATACGCGGCCCGGCGCGACGCGAATGAGATTCGTCCTGACTTTAACCGGCGCCGCGCCCTCTGCAATTGTCACCGCACGCTCCCGGTCGAGGTCGGTTTTTACTTCGCCGCCGAGATACGCGTCGTGTCCGATCACTTTCACGGTAACGTCTCCGAATCCTGCGCTCTGCAATCCCTGCGTGATAAGAGCCTGATTCTGGACCCATTCCTGAGTATCGGTGGTGAGATTGTCGATCACATTGCTTACGCCGCCGACGCTGCGCGCGGTGCGCTCCGCCAACAACTTATCGTTATCGTCGAAGACCTTGCCGTATAGCGTAACCGTACCGGCGCTGGTGTATGCCTGAACGCGGCGAAGCTTGCGACTCGAGTGCAGCTCGCCGGCCACGCGATCAAGCAGCGTCGGCTTGGGCATCCGCTCGGATCTCGGCAACGAGGCGAGTTCTTCCGGCCGGCGAC
>DATGVD010000600.1:0-10408 GCA_035300785.1 Pyrinomonadaceae bacterium
CAACCCACTTTCCGCATCTATCACATGTCCTGATACAGCGTAGGTTTGGGTAGCACTCCCAACCTTGATATCGATGTGGTTGGCTTCGCCGCCTTCCTTCAATTCGACAATGGCGCCCTTTGATTGATCGTTAGCATCGGGATAAAAAGTACGCTGACGACGACCGCCGCGAATAACTCCGTCACTAGCATCGTAGCCGACGCTTACTTTGTAACGACCACCGAGCAAACCGTAGATCCGATAAATTCCGCGATCGTCGGTTTGGTACATTTGGTCATTGGATGAACCGGGCGAGCCAAAACGGGATGGCGCGCCATTCTCATCAACCAAATGTAGAGATACGCGCTCTTCAACCACCGGGTTGTTCTCGGCGTCGGTAACGCGCCCGGTGATCACCGCGCCTCGGACCAGTTTTAGATCAATATCGGATACGTCTTCATTGACACCCAGAATGATGTTTTGGCTGGAACCGTAAAAAGGAAAGCCATATCTTGGGAAGGGCCCGGGCTCGGCGACCAGACCCGGAGTAACCGCCCATATCTGATATTGACCCGGCGGCAATGCTGCGAGGCGATAGTGGCCTTCACTGTCCGTGAAAGATCTCGTGGCAGCTTCCCGCCGATTAACTGTTTGTCCGGATACGGCGACCACTGGAATTCCCTCGGCCGCGTTGCCGCCCAGCGTCACGCGACCGGAGATCGATCCCGTTGGTCCCGGCTTTTGGTCAGGCAATTGGCCCTCTACGTTAGACGAAAAGGGCGTGAGAATTGTCGTCGCCAGAATTAGCGAGCAGCAAAGCAGGCGGGTCAGACCGGGCAAGGGGGAATCCTCCTAATCCAACTTTGAGAGGTTCAGCCAGTTCCGAGGCTGCAATCATCGCACCGTCCGCGATGCACGGCAAGGTCATCGCTCTGGTTTTCATCGGGATGCCGACACTAGGCTGAAAGGGCGTTTACTTGTAGAATCAGCTTTCCGTTTCGTCTCGGAATCGGATTCATCCGCTATAAGATCATGGCCTTGCTAAGAACCACCGACGCCAGCGGTCGCCAGGGCGAGTATCAACTTAATTCCCAGGCGCCGTGCATGATCGGGCGCGCGCCCGACAATCAGATTGTGCTCGATGATCCGCGCGCGTCGCGCCACCACGCGCACATCAAGTCGACCGACGACGGTTCGTTCATGATTGTTGACGGCGTAATGGTGAACGGGCAGATCAAACGGAGCGCCAACCACGTCTTCGTCAACGGCGAACAAAGATTCGAGCATCCGCTGAAAGACGGCGACCGGGTTACGATCGGCGCCAGCACGATCAGGTTTGAGCAGGCGCAGGAAGAGCGCACCGCTGACCTCAGTTACGACGACAAGCCGCTGGGACACACGCAACTGCTGATGTCGGCGAAAGACGTGCTGTCGACTGTCCTGCGTCAGGCCGAACCCGTGACCGCTGCCGGCGCACCGCGCGACAAAGTGCTCGAATCGCTGCAGCGCAAGGCAAACATCCTCGCCGAGCTTTACGAGATGAGCAAAGCGCTCGGTTCAGGGTTTGACCTCGACAAGATTTTCAAAAAAGCCACCGATATTATTTTTCGCTCGACACCCGCGGATCGCGTGATCGCTCTGCTGGCCGAAGGCATCGTGACTGAGGCGAACGCCGACGAGGCGAAGCTGTTTCCGATTGCGACGCGGGCGCGCGATGAAAAGCTGGAAGCTCACGCGCGCAAGATGACGATCGGCCGCACCATTACGCGCAAAGTGATGAAGGACAAAGTCGCGCTGCTGTCGCAGGACGCGGCCGCCGACGAGCAGTTCGCCGGGGTCGATTCGATCGTGTCGCAGGGAGTGCGCTCAACGATCTGCGCGCCGCTATTTACGGAATCCGGAGTGCACGGCGCGCTTTACGCCGATCGGCTCGATCCTTTCTCGGCTTTCAAGCCCGACGATCTTGAACTGATCAGCGCCGTAGCCGCGCAGACCGCAATCGCGGTCGAGAACGTGCGGGCGCATGAGCGCCTCGCCCGCGAAGAAGTTGCGCGCGCCAACTACGGCCGGTTCCTGCCTGAGTACGTCGTGAAGCAACTGCTCGACAATCCTGACTCGTTCAAGCTCGGCGGTGTGACGCAGACGATCACCGTGCTTTTTGCCGACATTCGCGGCTTCACGAGTATTTCTGAGCACGCGGCGCCGGAAAAGATCGTGCATCTGCTAAATCTGTATTTCTCGGCGATGACTGACATTATCTTTGCGCACGGCGGAACGCTCGACAAGTATCTGGGCGACGGATTGATGGCGCTGTTCGGCGCGCCGACCGTCACGGCCAAGGACGCGCAAAATGCTATCAACGCTGCCGTCGCGATGCAGCGGCGCATGCTCAGCATCAATGATGAACTGCACAAGGAAGGCCTTCCGGAAATCGGGATCGGCATCGGACTTCACACTGGCGAAGTAACCGTGGGATACATCGGTTCTGAGCGCCGCTCGGAGTACACCGCGATTGGCGACGCCGTGAACACCTCCTCGCGTTTGGAGTCCAACGCGAAACGCGGCGAGATCCTGGTCAGCGAAGCCACCGCCCAGGCCGCGAAGTCACGCTATCAATTGACGGCGCGCGATCCCATTAACGTCAAGAATCGCGAGCAGCCCGTGCCCCTATTCGAAGTTGACTGGCAGCACGCCACCAGCAGTTAAGGGGGCCAAGCGCAAAGGGCTAAGCGCGGAGAGATCCCGGGGACTACAATCGTGCTTGGGACGGAACAGCACGAGAATCGATGGCGTCTAACGGTTTGCTTCTTGCACTTTCCCCTTCGCCCGTTGCTCTTTGCGTTCTTGCATGAACCTCAAATCGTTTTTCAAACGGCAGATCATGGTCGCGCGCGTTTACGGAATTCCCGTGCGCATCGACTATCGCTGGTTCGGCGTGTTTGCGATTAGCGTCGCGATGATTGCCGTGAACGCGCACCGGCATCCCATGCAGTTGGGTACGCTACAGCTTCCGCCGGCTGACGATCCGGTAGCCTGGACGCTGGGTATCGCGATCACGCTGGGACTTTTTCTTTCGGTTTTTGGTCATGAATTGTCGCATGCGCTGATGGCCCGGATGGAGGGAATCGAGATTGAAGAGATCGTGCTGCATCCATTTGGCGGTTTGGCCCGCTTGCGAACCCAACCAGAGAGTCCGGGAGCGGAGTTTCGCATCGCGGTCGCCGGCCCGGCGGCGAGTTTCATTTTTTCATTGATCGGTTTTGGCTGCCTGCTGGTGACTGCGAGACTTAGGTTCAATCCCGGCACCGCATTTTTCCTCTTTATTTGTGCGGGCAATCTGTTGCTTGCGATCTTCAATTTGTTTCCCGGATATCCGCTCGACGGGGGCCGCGTGTTGCGCGCGATTGTCTGGAAACGCAGCGGCGACATTCGTAATGCGACGCGCATTGCCGGGTTCTGCGGACAACTGGTGTCGCTGGTGCTAATCGTGTTCGGAGTTTACATGGCGGTCGCGCCATCATTTCATGCCTACTTCATGGGGCTTTGGTCGGTGCTGATCGGACTGTTTTTGTTGAGCGCCGCTACGAGCGTTGTGCGCAGCGTGCGCGACGACGGGCCGGCGACGGTGGCAGAGGCGATGTCTGTAGCGATATCGATCGAACCGGATTTGTCGATTAGCCGTTTTGTCGACGAAGTACTACCGCTTCACCGTCAAACAAGCTTTCCGGTTGCGCACGATCGGCGGCTGTTGGGAATTCTCGCACTCGAAGATCTGAAAAAGCTGCCGCGCGAACGCTGGCGCGAGCAACGCGCGCGCGACGTGATGCGACCCGTTAGCCAACAGCTCTTCGTCAGTGAATCCGCAGCGCTGGCCGCGGCAAACGAGTTGATGCAGAGCAACGGCGTGGGTGCCGTCGGCGTGATCGATAATCGAGGCCGCCTGGCGGGGTTCTTGCAACGCGGTCGAGTGAAGCGAAGGAAATGAATTCTTAAATCCCGAGACGAAAGCTTGCCAACGCCAAAACCCAAGAGACTTTTTGGCACCGACGGCATTCGCGGCGAGGCCGACAAGTTCCCCCTCGATTCGCCGACGGTTCGCGCCATCGGTGGCTCCCTGGCGCGCCACCTCGCTGAGCGAACGCCCGGACCTGCTCCGCGCCTTATCATTGGACGGGATACGCGCGAATCAAGTCCGCGGATCGAACGCGAGCTGATCGCGGGCGCGCTTGCGTCCGGTGCGGAAGTCGAGTCGGCCGGAATTATTACGACGCCGGGCGTCGCGTTTCTCGCGCGGGTTCTTCCCGCGGACGCGGGAGTCGTGATCAGCGCTTCGCACAATCCCTACCAGGACAACGGCCTTAAAGTTTTCGAACCGTCAGGACGCAAGCTGGACGATGCGACCGAAAGGCTGATTGAGAAGGACATTAGTGACGAGGCCGTCGTGCCCGCTGCCCCACCCGATGATCGCGAGCAAACCAACTCTACCAATCAACAGGATGCTGCGGACCTGCGAACGCGATATCTCGACTACCTGGTTCACGATGTTGCCCATGATCTTTCCCTGGCCAATCTCACCATCGTGGTTGATTGCGCCAATGGGGCTGCGTACCAGCTCGCGCCGCAACTCCTCAGGCGCCTCGGCGCAAACGTCATCGCGATTAACAATGAACCTGACGGCCGCAACATAAACCGCGATTGCGGCTCGCTGCATCTGGAAGTCGCACAACGGGAAGTTGCCCCACGGGATGCCGACCTCGGCGTAGCTTTCGATGGCGACGCCGACCGCGCGTTGTTCATTGACGGATGTGGCGAGTTGGTCGACGGCGACGCCACCATGTGGGTGATGGCTAACTATCTGAAATCGCGTGGTGAACTAACCGGTGATGCGGTGGTGGCCACGGTGATGAGCAACGTAGGGCTCGAAATTGCGCTCCGCTCGCGAGGCATCAACCTGACGCGCACCGACGTTGGCGACAAGTATGTGCTCGATGAACTGATTCGGAGTGGCGCAGCAATCGGGGGCGAACAGTCTGGCCACATAATCTTGCCCAAATTGAGTTTGGCCGGCGACGGAATGATGACGACGCTTTACTTGCTGCGAGCAATGCGCGATCAGGAAAAGTCGTTGACCGCCTTAACCGAAGGCTTTCGACGTTACCCCCAGACCCTGGTAAATGTCCGCGTGCGCGAGAAGCGATCGTTTGACGAACTTCCCGCCGTTCAGCATCTGGCTCGAGAAGTTGAAAAGAAACTTGGCGACCGCGGGCGGCTGCTGTTGCGTTATTCGGGCACGGAGCCGTTGGCACGCATCATGATTGAGGGAGAAAATGAAGCCGAAGTTCAAGCGCACGCCAGCGCGCTGGCCGCAGCGATCCGAGCGGAACTCGGTGCCGACGGTTCATGACTATGACTGAGGAGTTGATGTTGGCGGCAAGTCGCCAGACCCGGGAAAATCTTACCCTGCGATGAGTGAAAGATCTTCACTCAAGAGCCCTGCGAGCCCCTCATTTATTGCCAAAATTGCGAGTTTCCAAAGGTTTCCGCGCTCGAAAAAATCACTATTGCGCGGCATAACTGTTGCGATGTATATTGTGGGGCAAGAGAGACGGTTGGTGGATCCTCCGTCTCAAGTGGTTGCTGGGGTGAGGACAGTAACCACGCAAATGGATGAGCGCTGCGACGCCCACGTTGCAGCGCTCATTCGGTTTTTATGGCCCAACCTACCGGCCCTCCATTACAAAAAAAGCAATGCTCCAGATTTGACTCGGAATCGTATTTCAGCGTAGATACATGACGGTTTCATGCCTACGACCTTTGCGATTTCGTCATGGGCGAGGACTATTCTCGTCGTCACCGCGGCCTTATGCCTTGCGGCGATGACCTGCGCGTGCCGCCGAAGCTCTGGCAAAAACGCAAATACAAACGGCCCGTCGTCGACAAGTGAGTCTGACGTCGAGCAATCAAAGCGCGAGGCGAAGGCGTTGGTCGACAAGGGCAAAGTGCTTTCCGATCCCGATCACAATCAGGACGAGCAGGCGGTCCAGGCGTTTCAAGAGGCGATTCGTCTCCAGCCGGATCTCGCTGAAGCGCACCTTAGATTAGGCATGGCCTACGCCGCCCTTGATAAAAAACCTGAAGCTGAAACGTCGTACAAGAAAGCAATCGAACTCTACAAGAAGGCTATTCAGGCGGACGCAAAAGACGCGGACGCATTTTTCAATCTCGGTCAGGCGCACAGCTTCCTTCATCAGGACGAAGAAGCCGCGCGCGCATATCGACAAGCAACGCGCCTTCGGCCGGATGACGAGGAAGCCTTCTACCAACTTGGAAGGGCCGAGACCAAACTGGCTCACTATCCAGAGGCCACCGCCGCGTTTCAGAAGGCACTCGACCTTGATCCCGATGACTCTCGTGTAATCGAGGCGCTCGACAACGCGCGTGAAGGCGCTCAGCGCATCAAGGAGGGCAAGAAGCACGCCGAGGATGAGTTGAAGAAGCAGCAGGCGAATGCAAACGCAAACGCTAACTCGAACTCAAACTCGAACGCGCGCAGCCGCCCGAGTCCAAAGCCCGGCATACGACGGTTTTAGTCCGGCATAATTCTCTGGAGTTTTCTTTATGGCAACGTACACACCACCACCGTATTTTCCGCAGAGTTCATTGTCGCCGCCCGACAAGAATCGCTATCGGAAGTTCAAACTCGCCGTGGCCGGCTTCGCAGTTTTGCTTTTGCTGATCGTTGGTGGTGTCGTGCTCGGTGTGCTTTATCTCGTCAAGCACCTCTTCTAAGCATCGCGCGGAAGCCCCGTGAAACAACCGAAGCGCTGCTTGACAGAAGGAATGCCCGCCCCGTATAGTTTCCCGTTTCGGACTCCGGTCTGATTTCCCCGCGAGCAACGCTGCAACTGGTTCTGTCGGTGCGGAGGCGTTGCCCGGCTGAATGTTTGTCGTCCAGCCGTTTGACATTATTGTGGCGTAGATGCTCGCGCGGACACGATTCGAAAGAGTCACGCCCAGGCGAGTGCGCAACCAGGGTAAACCACCCATGTGACGCCACAGAGAAGTTTCGGCTTAAGGGAAGCCACGATCCGCACCCGCCCCAAAAGCGAAATCAGAACGTCCCTGAACCAATATTAGTAGCAGGGCAGTTGCCTGCGCTGACTGCCGGACATGTTCCGGAAAGAGGCAGGCCCGGGCCTCTTGCGCTTTGCAATCAAGGCCGTAGCTCGCAGTCGAGAAAGAAAACGATGCCGACGATCAATCAGCTAGTTCGCAAGGGCCGACAGCGGGTCAAGTACAAGACGGCCAGTCCGGCGTTGCAGAGTTCACCGCAAAAGCGCGGGGTCTGCACTCGCGTTTATACGCAGACGCCCAAGAAACCGAATTCAGCCTTGCGCAAAGTCGCGCGCGTGCGCCTGACCAATGGCATCGAGGTCACGACCTATATTCCCGGCGTCGGGCACAACTTGCAGGAACACTCGATTGTCCTGATCCGCGGAGGGCGCGTAAAGGACCTGCCGGGTGTGCGCTATCACGTGATCCGGGGAACGCTCGATTCGGTCGGCGTGGCGGATCGCAAGAAGAGTCGTTCGAAGTACGGCGCTAAGCGGCCGAAGGGAGGCGCGAAGTAGTCGATGCCCAGACGAAGAGTTGCAGAGAGACGCGCGGTGCTGCCCGACCCGGTCTATAACAATCCCCTGGTGACGAAGTTCATTAACGGCATCATGTGGGGCGGCAAGAAGTCAAAGGCCGAGAAAACGTTCTACGATGCGCTCCGGCAAGTGGGCGAGAAGACCGGAGAAGAGCCGCTCAAAGTTTTCAAGAAGGCAATCGAGAACGTGCGCCCGACCGTGGAAGTGAAATCGAGGCGCGTAGGAGGATCCACCTATCAAGTTCCGGTCGAAGTTCATCAAGAGCGTCGGGGCGCGCTGGCGATCCGCTGGATCGTCTCGTATGCGCGCGGGCGCGGCGAGAAAACGATGACCGACCGGTTGGCAGCCGAGTTGCTCGACGCGGCGAACAATCGCGGCAACGCGGTCAAGAAGAAAGACGATACGCATCGCATGGCTGACGCGAACAAGGCGTTCGCGCACTATAAATGGTAATGGCTAAGTACGACCTGAACACATTCCGGAATATCGGCATCATGGCGCACATCGATGCCGGTAAGACCACCACGACCGAACGTGTCCTCTATTACACGGGCGTCTCGCACAAGATCGGCGAGGTGCACGAGGGCACGGCGACCATGGACTGGATGGAGCAGGAGCAGGAGCGCGGCATTACGATTACGAGTGCCGCGACTACCTGTTTTTGGGAACGTAACGGCCGGGACTTTCGCATCAATATTATCGATACGCCGGGCCATGTTGATTTCACCATGGAGGTCGAGCGTTCCCTGCGCGTACTCGACGGGGCAGTCGCGGTATTCGACGGCGTTGCCGGAGTCGAGCCGCAATCGGAAACCGTCTGGCGTCAGGCCGACAAATACGGCGTGCCGCGCATTTGCTTTATTAACAAGCTCGATCGCGCCGGCGCTTCCTTTCAGCGCTCTTTCGATTCAATCATTACCCGCCTTGGTGCAAATCCCGTCGCTATTCAAATTCCCATTGGCCTGGAAGATCAGTTTAGAGGCGTCGTCGATCTGATCGCGATGAAGGGTTTGATCTGGAACGATGAAAGCAAAGGCGCAGAGTATGAAACCGGAGACATTCCGGAAGAATTAAAGGAAGAAGCAACGACCGCGCGCGAGAAACTTATTGAAGCTGTCGCCACCGTTGACGATCACTTGATGCACAAGTACGTCGAGGGCGAGAAGATCAGCGAGGACGAGATTCGCACCGCGCTACGCAAAGGAACCTTGGCATTGCGCATCGTCCCGGTCGTGACCGGATCGGCATTCAAGAATAAGGGCGTGCAGACCTTGCTTGATGCGGTGGTTGATTACCTGCCGTCGCCGCTCGACATTCCGCCGGTTGAAGGCGTCAATCCCAAGAACGGCCACAAGGAACTGCGCCCGGCCGAAGACAGCGCCCCATTCAGCGGTCTGGTGTTCAAGATCATGGCCGACAAACATCTCGGCCAGCTTTCGTTTGTGCGAATCTACAGCGGGACTATCAAGAGTGGTTCCTACGCTTACAACTCGGCGAAAGACACACGCGAGCGCATCGGGCGTTTGATGCGCATGCACGCGAACAAGCGCGAGGACACCGAAGCGGCCAGCGCCGGCGAGATCATCGCCATCGGTGGCATGAAGCAAGTCACCACCGGTGACACGATCTGTGACGAGAACAAGCCGATCATCCTGGAAGCTATCGAGTTTCCGGCGCCGGTGATCCGCGTCGCCGTCGAGCCAAAGACGCGCGCCGATCAAGACAAGCTCGGTGTCGCACTGGGTCGGCTCGCTCAGGAAGATCCTTCGTTTATTGTTTCGACTGATCAGGAGACCGGGCAGACGATTATCGCCGGGATGGGCGAACTGCATCTCGAGATTATCGTCGATCGCATGAAGCGCGAGTTCGGCGTCGAAGCAAACGTGGGCAAGCCGCAGGTCGCTTATCGCGAAACGATTACGCAGGCCGCTTCCGGCAAGGAAATCTTCAAGAAACAGACGGGTGGTCGCGGCCAGTACGCGCACGTCGAGTTGGAGATCGAGCCCGCGCCCGGCGAAGGTTTTGTCTTCGAAAACGAGATCAAGGGTGGCGCAATTCCGCGCGAATTCATCAAGCCAACCGAGCAGGGCATTCACGACGCTATGGAGCGCGGGTATCTCGCCGGCTATGACATGGTGGATATCAAAGTGCGCCTGGTTGACGGCGGCTTTCACGAAGTCGATTCCGACGAGCGCGCTTTTCACATCGCCGGTTCGTTGGCCTTTCAGGATGCTCTGAGAAAAGCTAAGCCGGTATTGCTTGAGCCGATCATGCGCGTTGAAGTCGTGACCCCGGACGATTACATGGGCGCGGTCAATGGTGACTTAAGACGACGTCGCGGCCAAATCGAAAAAATGGAACCGCGGCTGGGCGGGGCGCAAGTGATCACGGCCTACGTCCCTTTGTCAGACATGTTTGGGTACACGACCGACTTGCGCTCGGCCACGCAGGGCCGCGCAACTTCGACGATGCACTTCGAGCGCTACGACCCGGCGCCAAAGCAGGTGGCGGAAGAGATCATCGCGAAGGTTCAGGGCGTAGCCAGGATTTAAGGTTCGTTGTTTAGCCGCGGGCTTGCTGCCCGCCATCAGTGTGAGGAAGAAGCAAAGATGAGCAAAGAGAAATTTGATCGGAGCAAGCCGCACGTGAACATCGGGACGATTGGGCACGTGGATCACGGGAAGACGACTTTGACGGCGGCGATAACGAAGGTCTTGGCAAAGACGAACCCGAAGGTGCATTTTGTGGCTTTCGATCAGATCGATAAGGCGCCGGAA
>DATGVD010000601.1:0-9245 GCA_035300785.1 Pyrinomonadaceae bacterium
AAGTTAGGTTCCTTTCATCATTGTATGCTCGCACTTTTGCAATTGCGAGTGATACTTTGGCTTGCGCATCATCTCGCCACGTCACGCCGCACATACAGCAGCAGATCGACGCCGGGGCGCAGAGGGTAACTGCCGTCTTCATTCAGTCCGGAACTCAGCAACTGATAGCGATCGGCGAAAGTTGACTTCAGTTGTTCCGACTGCGCGATCGAGCCGATGATGAGCGGTTCCGTCGTGGGCACAATTTGCTGGTAATAGCCGACCCGTTTGTAGTTGCGAAAGTACCACGGCAACGGCCAGTAGTCCGGCGAAACGAGCGCGACGCCCGTGTCGTCGCCGGTCTTCATGCGTTTCGCTATGCGATCGATCTGGTCGAGCATCGTCAGCATCTCGCGCTTGGTGTGCGCGTAGACGTACGCGTACCGGTCGTCGTCATAGTGAACAAAATTCAGAGAGATCATCTGATAGCCGCAAATCGCGAGGGCCATCGCCGCGACCAGGTAGAAGTGCACCGGAGTGCGTCGTCGATCCGACCGCGAGTAGATGACATATCCGGCGTATGCCGACAGCAGAGCGATGCCCGCCACCACCGGCCAGCTGGTTGAGAAATCGAAATTCCAGGTCAGCCCCGTGACTTTTCCCTCATCTCCGTAAACCGCTTTCACGATCGTCCCGTTGGCGAGCAGCAATATCCCACCGGCGACGAGCGCGAGCAGAACCCAAGGCTCGCCAAATTTCCGGTAGATCTGCTCAAGAGCGTACCCGCCCGTCAATGCCAGCGGCACAATGAAATTCAGACTGATCCAGGGCGTCTTGTAGCCGACGAGCGAATATGCGGCGAGCAAACCGAACGACCACAGCCCCAGGAAAACTGCCAGCCGATTGTCGGCTCGCCAAACCGCAACGGCCGCGCCCGCTCCGCCCAGCAACAGCAAGAGTGGCTCTTCCTGTGCCAACCATTGCACGTACTGCCACCACGGATGCACGTGCTCGCGCGTGCGCTGGCGCCAGAGGTTCAAGGTCGAGATCGCGTCGCGCACGCCCTTCGGATAATTGGTGAAGAACGATGAATAGAGGAGCACGTTTACGATGATGAATACCGCAAAGGCGACCAGCGCGACCGTCGTTAAAGAGATGGGCCCGCCAAAGCGTTCCAGCACCTTTTGCACGCGCTCGCCGACAGATCCGCGCAAACGAAAATATGCGCTCGTGGTGACGAGCGCGATCAGCAACACTGGCCCGTTGATGATCCACGTCTCTTTGGTCGCGGTCATTAAGCCCGCGGAAATCGCAGCCAGGATCAAATAGACAGAGTTGCCGCTGTCGTAATACTTCAGCGCCGCGACCACGATTGCGAGGCCGAAAAATACAAACAGCGATTCGTGGATGAAATAGCGCGAAAGATAAACCGCGCCCGGCGCGATCGCGATCAGGCCGGCGGCGGACAAAGCGCCAATCGCGCCGAGTCGCTTGCGCAGCAGCAGCGCCAGCCAAATCGTGGCCACGCCAAACGCGGCTGTGACGAGGCGGACATTGAAGGTCGTCAGGCCGTACGTGTCTCCGGCCGATTTGCCGCCAAAAAAGCGGACGATCCACGGAATCACTGCTGAGAAGAAGTAAAGCGTCGGACCGTGATAGTTCTGCGGATCGTATTGGTATCTACCCTCGCGAACCAGCGTCACCAGGAAATTCCCGTTGACGCCTTCGTCGTGATGGAAGGGAACGAGGCCCAGATCATAGAGGCGCAGGAACGCGCCCGTCATCAAGATCGATGCCGAAGCAAGGCGCCACTTGAGCGCGGAGAAGCCGTCGCCGTTCGCATCTTCTGCGGCCGGCTCCGGCTTTTTTTTAGCGCGTGATTTTGTAGAGGTGGTACTCACCAGTGCTTCCCACTTCCGGATAACGACTGAAAAACGCTGTGTTCACTGTCATCAACGAATGTTCCTGCGGATCGATTACAACATAATCGACGCCGTACTTGGCCAGCAAGCTCTCGGCGTCCGGCGCGCCCGCGTAGATGCGCTTGATTTCGGTTTCCCTCGGACCATAGTCGAGCCCGTGCGTCCAGATGTGTCCGGGATAACCCATCAGCGAACGCCGGCCCGTTAAGAAGACCGGAGTGTTGTGAACCGGCGCGTGCAGGATGGTCGCGCGCGGCGGCGTCTGCTGTTTGATCATCTCGGCAAAGTTGATGCCGTCGCGATCGAATTCCTGATACTCGCCTTGTCGCGTCATCAACGCAAAGACATCCAACGCGCCGGCCAGCGTCAGCACGATGAACAAGCTGGCGGCCAGCCAGCGATGCCAGGTCTTGCCTTCCCAAAGACGCGCGAGCAGCAAAGCGACTATTGGCGCCGAAGCCAGCCACCAGTAGAAAAGTATCTTCACGTTGTCCCAAATCCATGGCGCCAGCTTCGCGATGTTTGGAATGATGAAGCACAGAGTGAAGGGCAGATAGAAAAACAAAAGCTTGCGCGGCACGAGATAGTCTTCGCTCTTCCACAGGAGAGCCGTTATCAGCAGCGGAATAAAAAGGCCGGTGTTCTTAAACCAGAACCAAAAAAAGTTCTCATCGCTCCGATCCCAGCCAAACTGCCAGGCGAGAAACGCACGGGTGCTGACGGCAGTGCCGTGCGTGGACCACAGCAATTGCGGAATCGCGATTATCGAAGCGACCAGGAAAAACAGAAACCACTCGCGCCACCGGCGCAAATTAATTAGCGCCAGAGAAGCGCCCACCATCATCACTGCGATGAAACTGTGCGCGTGAATCAGCGGCAGCAAGCCGGCGACGGCACCGGCGGCGAGCATCCGGCGGGACGAAGGCAAAAGGAAAAAGGCCAAAGTAAAAAGTGAAGAACTTGGCTCGTAGAGTTGTACTCGCTCCCGACTTACTCTGTCCGCAGTCCTCGATTTGCTCTCCTGTCGCTCCTCCTTTTTGCCTTTTACCTTTTTACTTTTTCCTTGTTCTGCCCCTTCTTCGCTGCCTCGCAGCGAAGTCCACCATTGCGTAAAGACAATCGCCGCCAGCGGAATGCCCAGCAGAAACCCGCGTTGCGGGACCAGCAGGCTGGTGACGGCGTTGCCCCAACGCCAGCCCAGTGCCACTTCGGGAAGGATCGTATACGAATGCGAAAGGTGCCGGAGCACCTGAAAGACGCCGCCTTCGCTCTGGTTCACTTCGCTAAACAGCATGGCCCAGCCAAAGCCGCCGTTCAGAATCACGAGCACCGGCGTCAGCAGAGCCGCCGTGCGATTGCGCAAGAGTTGCTGACCAAAGCGATGGAGCACGCCCACCAGCGCGACCCCGATGATGTAGTTTTCAATGAAGAGCGAATCGCGCAAGCTCGCTCCCGCGCGCAGGAACATCGCCGAGATAAAGTCAGTAATAAACGGATACGTGAAACGCACTCCGGCGAACGTGGGGTCTTCGGGCGGGAAGTTCTGGCCGAAAGCAAAACGCGTGATCACGCTGATATGAAACGGCAGGTCGCCGTAGTTGTTCAGCACGCCCGTCGAGATGCCATCGGGCTTGTCCAGCAGCGCGCGCGCAAAAACCAGCCACATCACGATGACGACTGTGGCGTAGAAAAGAAAATAGATAACCGCCCAGCGACCGGGGCGCGAACTGGCGCGGCTGATTGCGCTCCAGGCGCGATTGAAGTCGTCGCCAACCTTGGCGCGGCGCTCTTCTTTTATCAGAAGTAAGAAAGGCGTGAAGAGAACTACTCCGGTAAGAGCCAGCGTTAATATCGTCAGTCCGAGAATTGAGGCGAGGACGAAGCCGGTGAGTCCCAGGGCGCCGAAACCGATGCAGGCGCCGCTGCACAAACGCGAAGCGAGCGGCGCGTCCTCGTCGTAGGTGTAAGTAAGAAGCGTGCCGCTCGCAATTGCGATGAAAGATAAGGCGAGACTTATGACCATCAGGCGATTTTAGTGTTTGTTCCCTCTCCCTCTGGGAGAGGGCTAGGGAGAGGGCCGGAAAGGTAGAAAGATCAACGTACTCCTTAGCTCCGCCCCTCACCCCAACCCTCTCCCAACGGGAGAGGGAGTCAAAACTAGACGCTCATGATTTCATGTTCCTTGGACTTTGATAGCTCGTCGATCTTTGAGATGTAGCTGTCGGTGAGTTTTTGCACCTGGTCCAGACCGTCGCGCTCATTGTCTTCCGAAATCGCTTTGTCCTTCAGCATCTTTTTGAGTTTTTCATTGGCGTCCCGGCGGATGTTGCGAACGGCGGTGCGGTGCTCTTCGGCAATTTCGTGGACCTGCTTTGCCAGTTGCTTGCGGCGCTCTTCGGTGAGCGGCGGAATGGGAATGCGCACCAGCTTGCCGTCGTTCGACGGATTCAGACCGAGGTCGGCCGCGCGAATAGCTTTCTCGACACTGACCAGCTGCGTCGGATCCCACGGCTGCACGGTGAGCATTTGCGGCTCCGGCGCGTGCACGGAAGCCATCTGGTTGAGCGGCGTCGGCGTGCCGTAATAGTCAACCGATACGGTGTCGAGCAGGCTCACCGATGCGCGTCCGGTCCGCACGGTCGCCAGCTTGCGGCGCACGTCGTCGATCGCATGATCCATGCGCGGCTTGGTTTCCCTGATGACGTCTTTTTCGCTCATATCGTCGTGAACGTTTAAGGCCGTGAATCGTAAATCGTAAATCGGGATTAGTAAAGAGCGAAAACAATTCGCGATTTTACGGTTTCTTGAGACACACGCGCGTGCCTATACGCGAGTTGCAGGTCACGACGCGCGCGATGTTTCCCGGCTTGCGCATGTTGAAGACCACGATCGGGAGATCGTTGTCCATGCACAGAGAGATTGCTGAGGCATCCATCACTTTCAACTGCTTCTCGAGCACTTCCTGAAACGTGATGGCTTCGAAGCGTGTCGCCGACGGGTCCTTCATCGGATCAGCGGAGTAGACGCCGTCCACCTTTGTTCCTTTCAGAATCACATCGGCCTTGATTTCGAGGGCTCGCAGCGCCGCTGCCGAGTCGGTCGAGAAGAAAGGATTACCGGTGCCGGCAGCAAAAATCACGATGCGTCCTTTTTCCAGATGGCGCACCGCGCGCCGCCGAATGAAAGATTCCGCGAGCTGAGGAATATCGATGGCCGAAAGCACTCGCGTGTGGACTCCGATTTTTTCCAGGGCATCCTGGAGCACAACCGCGTTCATGATCGTGGCCAGCATGCCGATGTAATCTGCCGATGAACGATCCATGTTGCCGGCGCTCCTGGACACGCCGCGAAAAATATTCCCGCCGCCGACTACCACCGCGACTTCAACGCCCAGTTCATGGACCTGCTTGATTTCTTCGGCGACCGAGTGCGCGACGTTTATGTCGATGCCGGAGGTCTGCTCGCCAATCAACGCCTCGCCGGAGATCTTCAGAAGGACGCGGCGGAAGGCGGGCGCCGCTTTGTTGGGTTGATTATTCATTTGTGAATGCCGGGGAAGCGAGACTTACTCGCCGGCGAGCTTCGCAACTTCGCTCTCGAAATCATCGCCGCGTTTCTCAAGGCCTTCGCCCATTTTGTAACGCGTGAACCGGCGAATCGAGACTTTCTCGCCGGTCTTTGCGATTTTCTCGGTGATCAATTCGCCGACTGTCTTTTTTTCTTCTTTTACGAACGGCTGATCCAAAAGCACGGCCTCTTCATAGAACTTGTTGAGGCGGCCTTCGACAATCTTATCGATCACGTTGTCGGGCTTGCTCCGGTTCTTAGGATCGTTCTTCGCTTGCTCACGCGCGATCTCGCGCTCTTTCTCCAAAAGCTGAGCCGGGACCTCCTCGCGCGAAACATAGCGCGGCTCGGCCGCGGCGACATGCATGGCGATATCTTTGACGAGTTGCTGAAAGTCTTCGCCGCGCGCGACGAAATCCGTCTCGCAGTTAACTTCGACCAGCACGCCAACCTTGCCGCCCATGTGAATGTACGACCCGACGACGCCCTCGGTCGCCACGCGGCCTTCTTTCTTTTTCGCGGAGGCCAGACCGCGCTTGCGCAGGATTTCGATCCCCCGCTCTTCGTTACCATCGGCTTCGACCAGAG
Source organism: Pyrinomonadaceae bacterium (assembly GCA_035300785.1). Classification (GTDB taxonomy): domain Bacteria; phylum Acidobacteriota; class Blastocatellia; order Pyrinomonadales; family Pyrinomonadaceae; genus UBA11740. The sequence goes on from DATGVD010000601.1 coordinate 6,057, forward strand.
CCTTCTTGCACTCCATCATGCCGGCGCCGGTTTTTTCTCTGAGCGACTTTACGCCTGCCGCCGTAATTTCTGCCATGATTGCTTACGCTCTCCCTAATCTATTGAAAAGCGCAGCCCGGCGGAAGTCCGCTTTCGAGGCTGCGCTCGCCGATCTTAGTATCTCGTTGACTCTCTCTAGCTGGCGGCGACCACGGTCTCCGCACTCTCAGTTTCGGCCTCTTCCGGTGATGCAGTCTCGGTCGGTTCAATCGCCATCGCCGGGGCCTTGGCCAATATTTCACCGTTCGTCTCGGCGATTGGCGGTTCCACTGCAGCGCTCTCGACTTCTGTGGCGTCGGCGGTGATCGCGACTCCCGGCTGCCCGGTGGCTTCGGTTGCAGTCTCCTCAGTGGTCGCGCCGCCTTCGGTTAGCATCTGTTGACCTTCGAGCACCGCATCTGCGATCCGCGAGGCGAACAGCCTGACTGCGCGCAGGGCGTCATCGTTGCCCGGAATGACGTAATCGACTCCTTCGGGCGAACAATTCGTATCGACGACCGCGATCACCGGAATGCCGAGTTTGTTTGCTTCAGCGACGGCGATCTCTTCTTTGCGGACATCGATGATGAAAACCGAATCAGGCAGACGAGTCATGCCCTTGATGCCCGAAAGAACCTTTTCCAGTCCCAGTCGTTCGCGATCGAGTTTGATTCGCTCCTTCTTAGTCAGCTTTTCATAGCGGCCGTCGGTCTGCATCACGTCCAGATCTTTGAGGCGCTTGATCGACTTTTGGACCGTCTGAAAGTTTGTCAGCAACCCGCCCAGCCAGCGCTGGTTAACGTAGAACTGACCAGAGCGCTCGGCTTCTTCGCGCACCGCGTCCTGGGCCTGGCGCTTCGTGCCGACAAAGAGGACGGTCTTGCCGCGGTCTTCGGCGATCATGTTGGTCATGAACTGGATCGCCTCGCGAAACATCTTCTGAGTTTTTTGCAGATCGATAATGTAGATGCCGTTCCGCTCGCCGAAAATGTACTCCTTCATTTTCGGGTTCCAACGGCGAACCTGGTGGCCGAAATGCACGCCGGCCTCCAACAACTCTTTCATCGTAACCGTTACCAAACAACTTTCTCCTTTATGTCAATTGGTTTGTGTACTCGCCGCGACTGTGGCTTCCGCGTTGAAAGCAACCAATCAAAATCGCGACAATGGAATTTCGATTTCGAATTTCGAAATGCGAATTGCGGATTGGAGAAACAAGAGTTCCTGAATTCGAAATCCGCAATCCGAAATTCGCAATTCTCGTCATCGCTTCGAGAACTGGAAGCGCTTGCGCGCGCCCTTCTGTCCGTACTTCTTGCGTTCCTTGATCCGCGGATCGCGCGTGACCAATCCCGCGTGTTTCAAGGCCGGCCGCAGGTCGCCGTTGTACTCAATCAAAGCTCGCGTAATTCCGTGACGAATCGCTCCGGCCTGGCCCGCTGGTCCGCCGCCGGCAACGTTGACCAGCACGTCGAACTTGGTTGCCGTCTCAGTCAATTGCATCGGCTGACGAATGATCATCCGCAACGTCTCGTTCGGAAAATACACATCGAACGCTCTGCGATTAACCTGAAAGTTGCCGGCGCCGGGTCGTAGATAGACTCGCGCCGTCGCGCTCTTACGCCGCCCAGTTCCGTAGTATTCAATCTCTGCCACGTCTTAATCCTTTTTTGTTTCTTATTTTGCGTTCTTGCGGGAAGGCAATTCGAAGGGCTGTGGTTGCTGCGCCGTATGAGGATGATCGGCGCTCGCATAAACTTTGAGTTTCTTCGCCATTGCTTTCCCGAGTTTGTTCTTGGGGAGCATGCCCTTTACGGCCAACTCGATCACTCTCTCCGGATTCTTCGCAAACATTTCCGTCACTGACTTTTCGCGGATACCACCGGGATAGAGCGTATGCCAGCGATAGACTTTGCCGGTCGCCTTTGAACCCGTGAATACTGCCTGGCTGGCATTGACCACGATCACGTGATCGCCCACGTCCATGAACGGAGTCCATTTTGGGTTCCGCTTGCCCGTGAGTATCTGGGCGACTTCGGAGGCCAGGTGCCCGACCGTCTTGCCGGCGGCGTCGACGACGAGCCACTTCCGATTTTGAGCCAGACCAGCGCCGCTGGGAAAGTAGGTTGACATAGGTAAGTCCTTCGATTTTGAGCGCCTGGAACGCGAACGGCTAGAATAGGAAACGGGCTTCTCGTTGTCAAGTTGCGCACCGATGCGGCCTGCGGGTTGCATACGTGATTGGAATCGCGAATTGGGCTGACCAGATTCGCCCTGGATTATTTCGTTTTGCGGGACGGTCATGTGTTCGAAGCGGGAACCGCTAACCAACTGATAACTTCACTTTGAATTTCCAGACTGCTAGTATTGCCCCGAGCGCGGGCCGGCGTAGCTCAGTTGGTAGAGCAACTGATTTGTAATCAGTAGGTCGGGGGTTCAAGTCCCTTCGCCGGCTCCAGTATAAAAGTCTTTTTCAGACCATCGCGCCAACTCACCGACAAGTTTTGGCCGGCGGAGCAGAGCGAACTGTGTTCCAAAGGACCCGGCCTACTTGCAAAACCGCACTAACCTCAGTTAAAGTGACGAGTTTGCGGCTCGGTCGGGTTTGTGCGCCAAGCGAACGTCGTTCTCGAATATTTCACCGGTTGATTCGCATACTACTTGGCTTAACGCAGGGGTGGTCGAGTGGCTAAAGGCACCGGGCTGTAAACCCGGCGGGCTTCACTGCCCTACGTAGGTTCGAATCCTACCCCCTGCACCATGCTGAGATTTCAGATTTGAAATTTGAAATTTCGGAAGCGAGCGGGTGTAGCTCAGTTGGTAGAGCATCAGCCTTCCAAGCTGAGGGTCGCGAGTTCGAATCTCGTCGCCCGCTCCAGAAAAACTCGCGATTGATGTTGGCTCGCGCCCGCGTAGCTCAGGGGTAGAGCGCCTCCTTGGTAAGGAGGAGGTCATGAGTTCAAATCTCATCGCGGGCTCCACTATTGTGAGGAAGAAGCAAAGATGAGCAAAGAGAAATTTGATCGGAGTAAGCCGCACGTGAACATCGGGACGATTGGGCACGTGGATCACGGGAAGACGACTTTGACGGCGGCGATAACGAAGGTCTTGGCAAAGACGAACCCGAAGGTGCATTTTGTGGCTTTCGATCAGATCGATAAGGCGCCGGAA
>DATGVD010000602.1:0-9610 GCA_035300785.1 Pyrinomonadaceae bacterium
TCCGGCGAAATTGGAAAACTCTCCTGTCCAGGGGTTGTAGAAGAATTGATTCGGATAAAGCTTTTGTAACTCTGCGCTATAGAGATTCCCGCCATACTCTTCTCCGAAAGCCAGCGCGTAGTACGGTGATGACGCGGTGTAGTAGGTAACGACAGGCACGTTTGGAAATTGTTTATTCACCGCCTCGTACGCTGCGAATTGAAATCGCCGGTCATTCTCGGCCTCGCTCAGCAGGTTTCGGCCGGTCCAAACGTGCGCTCCGGCGATCATCAGGCTAATCACCACTGCCGGCGCGTACCGAGAGGCGGCAGGCATCTTGGCGGCAAGAGCATCCACCAACAGGACCAGATTAAGTCCCACCAAAGCCAGCGCCGGAATCAGGTAACGGCTGGAGGGATGTTTGGCCACCATTAAGAGCTGCAGCAATTGAGCCGCAGTAACAGCTATTAGGATGCGCCGCTTCGCTCCTGCCAGAGATTGAAATCTTGATTTCAGTGCCAACACCAGAATGCCAACCGCCATCACGATGAAAAAGAGTCCGTCATCGCGAACCAGCTTAATCGCTGCCGAAACATAACTGGAGGGATCGATGAAGCCCGTCTGCCCGCTGCCGTAACGGCCCGTATGAGTGGCCAAATTAATCATGAACGCGATCATTTCGCGCATCAGCGGCGGTGAGAGAATCGGAATAATTGCGACGAGAAACGCCGCGCCAGTCGCGAGCATAAACCAAAGCCGGTTCTTCCACGACGGCAGAATTATCAGGGGCACCAGGGCCACCGGCGCAAAATCGATCTTGCCTGCTATCCCTATTCCGATGAGCAATCCAAAGGCAATCGCGAACCAGCGAGGGTGCCTCTCTACTTTCCACCTCAGAGTCAGCACCGCTGCCGCCGCGACCAACATTGCCACCCCTATCATAAAGGGCTCGGGGCGTGCCAAAGTCAGCCCGGTGAGCGTGGTCCCTGAGACGAAGGGCGTTACCTCGATCAAAAGAGCGGCAAACAAACTCCCGGTCACCTCTAAAGTGACGCACCCGGCAATCAAGATGCAAATTCCGCAAAAGCCCATGAGAACGCTGTTGATGGCGGCGATGTAACGTTCTGGATCGCGCAGAACGTCATGGGTCATCTCGGCTTTGCTTGATCCGAAATTCATCACCCGGATCACCACGGCGCCAACTTCGTGAACCGGCGTTCCCGGATGACCAAAGAAATATGGGCGCCGCAAATCGGCCAGGTTCAGGGAGTTCATCAGGTAGGCATAGGTGGGATCCATGTTGCCGCTGAGCCAGTACGGACCACTGGCTTTTCTCAACTGCCATCCAAAGCAGACCGCGAGCGCAGGGAGCACCAACAACACCAGTATGAAGATCGCTCTTTTCCCGCCCCCCAAACTTGCGTGGCCTGCGTGACCTCGTTCCGGGTTCTGAGTCATGAGTAATTTGTTTACCACATCTTCGTTGTTGCCGAAACCACCGTTTCACCGACAGGTTATGGTTCCGCTACCCCTCCGGAGGCAGAGCCACGATATCGGTCGTGGCACGGAGTGGAATCTCCGCGCGATAAGTCTCCCGCGAAACCTGATGCAGGTTGCTGGAGTTGATCAGCTTGTATCCAAACGCCGTCAGATAATCAAGGTACTGATCGAACGTGCCACCGTTCTCTTCAATCAGATACAAACCCGCTTCAAAGATAATACATGGCAGGTTTCTGGTGAGCGTCTCCCGCGCGCCGAGCAGCACCGAAAGCTCATGACCGTCGGTATCTATCTTTATCAAATCAACACGCTCGATCCCGCTGGCCCGGCAAAACGCATCAATGGTCAATACTTCAACGGACTCCGCATCATGAATCACGCCGCCGTGTACCGGATGGGCATCGGTGGCCGAGCCATCAACTTTCCAGCTCGAGTACGCTCGTACCGAACGACGGCCCTCGACGTGATCCGAAAGGAAGGCCTGGATGGGCGTAATTCGCGACGCGAGCTCAGGGTTCAAAGAGAGATTGCGAACCAGTTTTTGATAGGCATAGGCGGTTGGCTCAAAGGCATAGATTTGACCATGCGCAGTGCGCCGGGCAAATCTTAAGGCCATACCTCCTATATTTGCCCCGACATCGAAAATCACCGCATCGCATGGAAGCGAGTAATACTTCATATTTGTGATGTGATCCTGAAAGCTTCCAAATACGAACAGAGACAAGTCGATGCCTTCTGATAAGTCAATCTCGTAGTTGATTCCTCCACGCCGAATTCGCCGATGATCGTCACGCAGAACGAGTTTCAGCGTTCGATATATAATCCGCGCCGCGCAGAGCTTGATACGTGTTAAAGGCAGACGGTGCCGTAATGGAACTCTAACCTTGGCAGTCATGTCAGATTGTCTTCGGCAGCAAACGCGGTAGCTGAATCGAGCAATAGCGTGGTTTTCTTCGCACTAGCCGAGTCAGGTTCGCCCGATCTTCGCCCGAGCCTCGGTTCAGGTGCAGTCGTTGAAAGCATTCGCTTGATCCTCCACTCGCTCCAAAACGATGTGAGCAAACATCGCCCAGGTGTTCATCCAGGGGCTCAGCAGATTCTCAGCGGCACGCCAAACGGGATAACTCCATCCAGGCATGAGACTGCGCATAGAGACTCCGCCTGAAACGAGGTAACAAAACGGCATCATCGGCTCAACCAGTTTTAGTTGCCACTCGGGAAATTGTCGGTGGAACTCCAGGTAATCTCGCCCGAACAGAATCCAGGGCAGGGCCCCGTTGGCGGCAGAAAGTGGTCCGGTTGATGGGATTTCCCAACCAGTCTGTTCGGTATTGATTGGTTCATGGTGCAAGCGTTCATAGATAAGGCGAGACCACGGTGTGACCCATGGCTCAATCATTGCAATCACTCCGCCCGGGCGGACACACCGCCCAGCTTCACAAAAAAGCCGGCGCACATCCGGAATGTGATGCAGCACGTCGGTCATCACAATAGCGCGCAGGCTGCCATCAGCAAATGGCAAGTGCGTGGCATCGAGCACCGTGTCTATCTCTTCGCAAAGGAAGACCTCCGAAGTGATGAGCCCGGGTACATAGCGTTTTAGGAAGCCGGCTCCTGAACCCAATTCCAGCACTGCTCCGTCGCCCTGGGGTATTGCCTCAGCGACCCGCTGGTACCATTGAATGTATATCCTCCGCAGAAATTCCTTCTCTGCAATGATGCGACGCCGCAAGCTCGTGGTACGCGGATCATCGATATTCATACCGCGAGTCAGCGGGTGAGCCAGAAGATTGCGCAGCATAGTACTTACGATACCTGGTGGTCCTCAAATGAACTTGATTCGACGAGCGGCGAATATTACCATCTTCAACAACAGCCACCCGTGCTTCCAGCGACTGATATTGGTCTCGCCGTAAGTTCGATCCCGGTATCGGATTGGCAAATCCAGGATCTTGAGATTCAACTTTGCCGCGCCAAAAAGCAGATCGAAGTCCCCGAATGGATCGAAGTCACCGAAGTACGAACGATTGGCCACCAGCGCTTCATAATCCTCGCGCCACATCGTCTTGGTGCCGCAGAGTGTATCTTTGAGGGGCTGACCCAACAGCCAGGTAAACGCGATGCTAAAAAACTTATTGCCGACCAAATTGAAGAAACGCATGGCACTGGATTCCATCGGATAAACCAGGCGCGAGCCATTAGCAAACTCCGCCTTACCTGAAGTCAGGATCTCGACGAAACGAGGCAACTCCTCCGGCGCCACAGTCAGGTCGGCGTCGAGAATCATCAGAATATCCCCGGTTGCATGGGCGAAGCCGAGGCGCACGGCGTCGCCCTTGCCTTTGCCTTTTTGCTTGAATAGCTTACAGGTCCGCTCCGGATGGGCGGCGATAGCCTGGTCGATAGCTTCATAGGTGTTATCGCTCGAGCCGCCTTCTACGAAAACCAACTCGGTACCGCTGCCAAGCTCGGGAGTGCGAGCAAAAATATTCTCGATATTGCCCGCCTCGTTTCTGGCCGCCACGACGACGGATACCCTCGGGTTCTCTCGCTTGCCTTCGCCTGTCTCGACGGCTGGGCGGGCTACCAACATGTGCGTCAGTGCTCCGAGGCGAAAAGGCCATAGCTTGACCAAATATCTGTTAGCCAAACTTGACACCGGAGGAATGGGCAACGGCAGCAGAACTTCTTCGCGGGTGCGAATCACCTCAAAGTTTGCCAGCAAAAGAAGTGCGGTAACATCTTCGACGGTAAGCCAGTTCTGTGGAAGGTTCGGTCTTGCCAATCCGAATGTTTGGGCGATTGAAAGCGGCATTTCCCAAAGCCGGCTGTAGAAGTTCAGGATCACTCGGGTCCGCGGAGTGCAATGGCGCCTGACCCGCGTCAACGTTTCCTGGACGTCCCAGAGGTCGTTTACCAGGTCTGAAAGGATGATGACATCGAACGTCTCCTCAAGTTTGAGGTCACGCACGTCCTGCTCAGCAAACTTGAGATGCGGATGTTTTTCGCGGGCTCGTTGGATCATCTCCGGAGAGAAATCCACGCCCACGCCATGTCCAGGATCGAGTGCGGCCAGCAAATCTCCCTGAGCACAACCGAGTTCCAGGACACGTTTTCCGGGCGGGCAAAGAAAGCGATAAAGCTCTATTAGCCGCCCGCGGTAATGCCTGCTCAGGCGGTGCGGGCGCTGCATTTTTGAAACACTATTCCAGTGAGCTACCCGCGCCGCGCGGTAAGAATCGGCCGCCTGGTCGGTGTACGCCGGCGCTGCCTCCTGGGCGCGGTTGATTTGGACTGATTCGGCAATCATCTTTACTCAGGGAGTCTAATCAGCGCTTCGCTCGGCGTTTCGGTCTACACGGCGAGCAAGCAAATTAATGTTTAATAGATATCGTGTCAACTTTGCCCTGGTTGACAGCAAGATCGCAGCGGGCCGGCGGATTGGTTCATTATCAGCCGGCACTGAGAGCCTTAATTTCCTCGAGTTCTCCTTGTGGGACGGCGCGATAGCTGAAATAACGCTTTAAACTACTTACTGGCCGTTCAAGCAGGTACCATGATAACGATGCGAAAACCATGGTTAGGCTGACGCCGAGGATCAGGCTTCGCCAACCGAGCGGCTGGTAGGAAAAGCCCAACCTGCCTGACAAGAATGTCAGAATCGGTGGCGTGAACTGGTGGTATACGTATATGCCGTACGAGATCTTGCCACAATAGACCAGCGGCTTCGAAGCCATCAGCGACCCGGCGATGCCACCAAAGCCCACACTCGCCGAGCTGATGAACCAACAGAAAATCATCGCCACGCTCAAGTCGAACAGAACAATGTTTGCGCTCCAATTGATTTCGAAATACACGAGGGCCCACAGACAGACAGAGAGGATCAAACCGGCGGGCAGTATCAACCGGTTCATATACTTTCGAATCGTCCTTTTCGTCAGGCTTGAGTGATGCGCCTGGGCCAGGAGGGCGCCCATTCCGAGGGAGTCCAGGCAGGCGGGCGTCATCTTGTACAATGCCACAAAATTTAATCCGTGAGTGAAGGCGTACAGACGCCACGCCGGGCCACTCGCTATCATCAACAGAGTTGCGGGTAATAACCATTTTCGCGGCGCGAACAAGACAACCCAGGGCCACACCACATAGAACTGTTCTTCAACTGCCAGACTCCAGAAGTTCGAGAAGAGATAGTTTTCATCTCCCCGTAAAGAAATGTAAAAGTTCGTTGTGTATGAGATCAACCAGGTCCATATTTCCCGCGCTGGCGGAATCGCCAGCACCAGTCCGAGGGCAATGACGAAATAGTAAAGAGGAAAGATTCGTAGAAATCGGCGAACATAAAATTGTCTCGCGGCGAATCCGGCGGATTGTTTATGCCCGGCAACCAAATCGCTCGAGCGAATTAGAATTCCGGTGATCAAAAATCCGCTGAGCACGAAAAAGAGACAGACCCCGAGGTGTCCCCAGGCCAATGTTCCGATTAAAGCCGGCAGATTATTTAGACCTATAAAGTGCTGCAGCAGCACGAACGACACCGCGAAAGTACGTACCGCATCCAATTGCGGCATGTAGGTCAGTCCCGTCCTGAGTTTGGTGTCCATGTGACCGTGGAGTTTGCACGATGAGGCAGACCGATTTCCAGGGAGGCAGGCGGACTTAACCCTTTAGTCAGTGACTCAAGTGTGCGTGAAAGCATACAATTGTCAGGTGTGATCGTAAAGTTCACGGCTAATGGGAGCTTTTCCTTTAGAGTTGGAACCTCCCGGTTGACTGGCTTTTTCGACGCCGTTAGACTGCGATATTCTCTGGCTCGTCCTTAGTCAACTGAACCGAGTGCTTAGCCTAACAAAGATTTCGCCAGCCACGCTCAAAACGCTTTCCAGACCATCGCAATGACACCCGACGACAAGATCAGTTCCGCCCATACAAGTATCGTGTCGAATCCACATCAGAGCGATGACGCAACTCGATCTGACAAACCTCACGTAACCATTGCACCGCGCAGTTCGTGGGTCAGCTTGAATCTAGCTGACCTCTGGGCTTATCGCGAGTTGCTCTATTTTCTCACCTGGCGCGACGTCAAAGTGCGCTACAAGCAGACCGCGCTCGGCGCAGCCTGGGCCATTCTACAGCCGCTCCTGATGATGGTGATCTTCTCGTTCCTGTTTGGCCGGGTCGCCGGTATGCCTTCGGACGGAATTCCTTATCCTCTATTTGCCTATGGGGGTTTGCTTGCCTGGACATTCTTTTCAACAGCCATTACCAGTAGCGGCAACAGTCTGGTTGGCAATGCACACTTAATCACCAAAATTTACTTTCCCCGAATGATCATTCCCGGCGCGGCCGTTTGTGCGGCAGCGGTCGATTTCCTGCTCGCGTTTGTCGTGCTGGTACCGCTGATGATTTATTATCACGTAACGCTGACCTGGCAGCTGGCGCTGCTGCCTTTGCTCATCCTGGTGCTTATGATTTTGGCATTAGGCGTGGGAACGTGGATGTCGGCGCTCAATGTCAAATATCGCGACGTGCGCTTCGCGCTTCCGTTTCTCACCCAGATTTGGATGTTTCTTTCACCGGTCATCTATCCACTCAGCCGCTTGCCGCCTAAAGGCAGATTGCTGATGATGCTTAATCCGGTGGCAGGAATTGTGGAAGGCTTTCGCTCGGCGCTCTTTGGTCTGCCGGTCAACTGGAGCGCCCTGTCTGTCTCAACGGTATTGAGCGTCGCCATCCTGTTGTATGCGGCGTTTTGGTTCCGGCGTATGGAAAAAGAGTTCGCCGACGTGGTTTAGTATGAAATCAATTATCAGTGCCCGTAATATCAGTAAGCAATACCGCATTGGCCAGCGTGAGGCTTACGGGACGCTGCGCGATACGCTGGCGAGCGCGTTCAGCGCGCCGTTCAGACGTTTGAGCGGCAACGGCCGGTCCCCCACTGAGACAATCTGGGCCTTGCGCGACGTCGGCTTCGAGGTTGCTACCGGCGAGGCCGTCGGCATCATTGGCCGCAACGGCGCCGGCAAAAGTACCCTGCTAAAGATCCTTTCGCGCATCACTGAACCGACGACAGGCAGAATAGATCTGTACGGACGCGTGGGCAGTTTGCTCGAAGTCGGCACCGGATTTCATCCTGAACTAACGGGCCGCGAAAACATTTTTCTTAACGGCGCGATTCTGGGAATGCAACGCGTGGAAATAGAGAGAAAGTTTGACGAAATAGTTTCCTTTGCCGAGATTGAAAGGTTTCTCGATACTCCGGTCAAACGCTACTCCAGCGGTATGTACATGCGGCTCGCTTTTGCGGTGGCCGCACATCTTGAGCCTGAGATTCTGCTGGTCGACGAAGTACTGGCCGTCGGTGACGCTCAGTTTCAAAAAAAATGCCTCGGGAAGATGGGCGAAGTCGCCCGCGAAGGGCGTACGGTGCTCTTCGTGAGTCACAACATGATGGCTGTGCAAAACCTTTGCCGGCGGGCGATCTGGCTGGACGGCGGCCAAATTGTGGGAAGCGGCGAATCGGGCCAGGTGGTAGCTGATTACTTGCAGCATTCTTTCTCGGCCCTCGCCGAACAGGTTTGGGAAGACATTGCGACCGCACCGGGCAACGATAAAGTGCGATTGTGCAGCGCGCGGGTGCGGCCGGCAAAAGGCGTTGCTTCCGATCCATTGACGATCTGCACCGCCTTCGTGATCGAATTTGAGTACTGGAACCTGCAACCAGGCGCACGGCTTGATATCAGCCTGCACATCTACAATGAACAGGGCATCATCGCTTTCAATCCCGGGACGCTCCACGAACCAGTCTGGCACGGCCGCGAGTTTCCGGTGGGACTGTTTCGGTCTGCTTGCCACGTGCCAGGCAATCTGCTCAACGACGGCATGTACCGTGTCGAATTGCTGGTCGTTCGTGACGAAGGCGTGATCGTCCACCGCGAGGAAGAGGCCCTTGTCTTTGAACTGCGCGATGTCGCCGAAATGCGCGGCAACTGGTTGGGCAAGTGGCCCGGCGTATTTAGGCCAGACCTGAGTTGGACTACGGAGCTGGAGCAAACCGAACTACCAGCCGGGTTCAGTCGCGTCGATAGTTAGCAGCGGCCGGCTCAACCTATTTTGCGACTGCCCTTCAGTTTTGCCCGCAGGTAATTCTTCGACGCAGCAGCAAAGCGGCGGGGTCGCAGCACTTCCATGGGCGCGGCCCTCATCGCTTGCTTCAAAAGCGGCAGGGCCCTCGCGGTGTCACCCGCCGTCACCGCCGCATGATACTGATCCAGGTAGGTACGCGCGGCCACTGAGAAAATCTGTTTCACGTGGGCCTCGCCAATTCGGAAAGCCTCTTTGCACGCGGCACAACCGCCGTGCAGGTAAGCCTTCTGGCTCATTAAACTTTCGCGCATGCGAGTCGCCAGATAATCTTTGTTGCTACAGAACTGTTCAGACGTCACCCGATACTCGGTAAGGTTTTGGTCCACGACGACCATCGGATATTTGCGAGTGATGCGAAACCAGTCGGACCAATCGCCACACGACGTCTCGCTGGGCGGGCCATCTTCAGTCAGGGCGGATCGACGAACAAGCGCTGAAGAGGGACAGTAGGGATTCGAACACAGGAGATGATGAAGAGCATCGTGACAATCAAAGCGTATTGTTTCACCTGAGGCCTGGAACTCCGATGGCTCAAACGGCTGCCCGCGCTCATCAATGCTCTGATATCTGGTGAAGATCACGCCGCTATCGGGCCACTGTTCGACCGCCTCAATCTGACGCTGTAACTTAGTTGGCAACCAGCGATCGTCGTGATCGAGCAGGGCAATCCAGTCACCTCGCGCTTCCTGAATTGATTTCCAACGTGCTCCGATGCCGGCCGTGCCATCGTTCTCCTGGTAAATATAACGCACTCGCTCACCGAAGGACCCGCACACCTGGCGCGTGTGGTCGGTTGACCCGTCATCAACTACGACAATCTCAAAGGGCTGGAAAGTTTGCGCCAATACGCTATCGATGGCCTCGCGCAAGTATTCAGCCGCGTTATAAGCGGCGATCGCTACAGTGATTCTCATGTTCCAGCGCTAAGCCCCGCGGGCTTTGGTATCTCCAACTCGATGGCTTCAGCGAAATCAAGGTTGGGCGAAAA
>DATGVD010000603.1:0-2692 GCA_035300785.1 Pyrinomonadaceae bacterium
GCGAGAACGGAGTGGACAAAAGAGTCGCCGCGAGCAGCGCGGCGCCCACAGTTAACGATAACTTCTTCATAACGGTTCTCCTTTCGCTTACGAGTTCATATAACTCTATCGCAAACCCCGTCGCCCGTCACTACTCGCACGGCGCCTTCACCAAAGGAAATCATTTTGGGGGGAGGAACAGTATGCTTGCCAAACGGCTGACGCCAATTCTGAACGTCTCGAATATTCAGCAGAGCTTCGCCTGGTTTGAGAAGCTCGGATGGAAGAAGGGCTGGGACTGGGGTAGTCCCCCAACCTTTGGGGCGTGTGCTCCGGCGAGTGCGAGATCTTCCCGTGCGAGGACGGCCAGGGCGGTCGCGACAAGAGCGGCCTTCCAGCCATTCATGGGTTCGACGACGAGGACGGCAACGGCGTCTGGATGTCGATCTTCGTCGAAGACGTCGATGCGATCTATCAGCATTGCCTGGGGCAAGGGCTTGAGATCACCTGGCCTCCGACAAATGAGCCGTGGGGTGTCCGGGAGATGCACGTGCGCCACCCCGATGGCCACGTCTTCGGAATCAGCCAGGGGATCGAAGACGAGGATTAGGTAGGTTATGAGGCCGGTTCCATTCCCTTGTGTTTCAATGCTCGAGCTCGATGCTTTCGCAAGTAATTACCAGCGTCTCGATGGCCACGTCGTTGCCCTTCGCGCAAAGATCGGGGCCTTCCCACTTGCTGGGCCAGGCCTCCGAGAAAACCCATCTGACCTTCGGCGTGCCGGAATCATCCAGCAGGATGATAACGCCGCGCTTGCGCTGAATCTGTCCCTGCAAAACCGCGCGATGCCACTCGTAGAGTTCATGGGAGTCGGTAACGCCCCACTTGAGCGTGATATTTGGGAACTTGGCTCTGCCGGGTAGTTTTCGCACCGCCGTGGGCTCGCCGCCCTCGCGATATTCGATCACTTCGACCTCTGAGCCGAAGCCGCTGCATTCGGAAAAGCCTGCCTGCGTGATGCCGTCGATCTCCACCAGAAACCGAAAGTTTTTGTAAGGATCTACTCGCGACATGTCTGTTTTCTCCTTTGTGATTCTCAATCCTGACTGTCGGGTCGCCGGATGAAGCCGATCTCACGATAGATTTCCAAATCGTGTCTGATGGTCGCGACCTTCCTGGCTCCCCGGAAATCGTGATAAGTGATGCGCGCGGAAATCCTGGTCGGGCCACCACTGCTGAAATACGATCCGCTGCTATCCAGGAAGGTTTTGATCGTTCTATGCGGAGCGAGAAATTCAATGTTTCCAAATAACGGCAGCGCGCAAATGTCCTTGCCGCCCAGGCCGTAAATCCGGCAATCAAATTTCACCGAGACTCTATAAGCAGGCCGGTCGCTGAGGTTGCTGATTGCGATGAAGAACAACCCTTCGTCGAATATGAAGTCGACGATCACGTCAGGCTCTGAAAGCTCTGCCCGTTTCGGTTTGGCTTGACCTTTCTTGCGGGTTGCAGGCATCGATGAACTCACGCGCGCTACTTCTCGAGATCCTCGCTAGTTGCGCCGGTCGTTCGCTCCCTTCTTCGCTTCAGGCAGTTTGCGCGGTTGGTAGTAAGGCCGGCCGCTGAGTTTCTTCACTTCCTTGCCAAAGTTGGTCCCGTAGTCCCGCTCAGCATCTGACAGCGCCCAGGCTTGGCGTTTGTAATTCCAATTGTCAGGATCGAGCCGCTGCGCTTCCTTGAAATGCGGAATCGCATCGGCGCCTTTTCCCTGCTTGTAGAGATATTCGGCCAGCGCAAATTCCGCGTCGGCTCGAGAACGATCATCGCTCCGCGGTTTCAGCCGCGCTTTCGATTCGGCTGCGCTCAGTACGTAAACGCTCTTCGCGCCGTTCGCCGCCCAGTCGCGGATCGCGTCGATGTAGGGCGCCGACTCCATATTTGTAAATGACTTGAAGCGATCATCGATAAAAGCAACTTCGTTGGGACGCACGATTCGGCCCTGCTCATCTATCCACACCGCCGTGGGCACGTTGACCATACCATACTTCTGCGTGACGATTTGCTTCTCGTCGACCAGCGCCGTGTATTCAGGTTTCGCGGCGGTAATCCACGGAGCAGCGGCTTTCGCGCCGCCAGTGTCCTGAGCCACCGAGATGATTTCAAGATTCCGGGCCCTGAGTTCCTTGTAAAGCGCCTGCCAGCCTGGCAGGTCAAAACGGCAACCTCACCAGGAGGCCCAGGTGACCAGCAGAACTTTCTGTCCCCGAAAATCGGCGAGCGAGTGCAGCTTGCCGTTCAGATCCGGCAGCGTAAAGTTGGGTGCCTCGAGTGACGCGAGATAGCCGTTCTGCTCGGCGTCGCGCGCGCCAAAATACCAAACCCCGTTCTTCTGATCGACGACGACAGGTTGTCTAATCAGTTTCGCGAACGCGCTCAGGTTAAACCAGGTCGTCGTGCCTTTCTTTGAAACGAATTCTGCCTTGCGGTTCTTCGGCAGCGGGAAGCAAAGTTCGTCGCGACAAACGCCCTGCGGCTTGATCACGAATCTGGTCGCGCGCGTGAGATCGCCAGTCGTGATCCAAAGATCGCTCGAAGATGCGGGCGCCGCTGAGACTTCCGTGGCAACGTCGTCGTAGATGATTACCCGAGTGTTTTGATCCGCGGCGTGCGCGGCGACAACGGACGCAGCAATCACCGTTAACATGAAAAGGCT
>DATGVD010000604.1:0-2676 GCA_035300785.1 Pyrinomonadaceae bacterium
CGAAACTGATCAAGCCACCCGTTGGTGATTACTATCATTCGATCGAAGGACCAAAAGGCGAGATTGGTTGTTATCTGGTTTCCGATGGCACGCAACAGCCCTGGCGCGTGCGCGTGCGGCCGCCGTGCTTTATGAACTTGCAGGCCTTGAAGAAACTTTGCCTCGGCCATTTGGTGGCGGACGTGGTGGCGATCATCGGGACGCTGGATATTGTTTTAGGAGAAATCGACAGGTGAACGAGCAACCGCGAAGCGGTTGTGTCGCACAGCCCAACGCTAGCACCCCACGCGGGCTGCCCGCGCGGGGACCCCGCTGTTGCCGCGCAGCGGCTAAGTTGGGTCTGGGGAATTACACATCGGTTCAACCCTGTAAGGGTTGTGTTATCCGCAACCGGTTCAGGGTTGCCGAGATGAACCGGACCTATTTCCCAGGGTAGCCGCCGGGCGGCAACCCTGGGCTTTGATGCAGCACCGCTTCGCGGTTGATATTTGGCTCAACCCATTGGGAGCTGAGCCTCGGAACATAGCGGTTGTTCTATGATGGAATTCGGCTTATTAGCCCCGATCAACTTCATCGATACGTTGCTGCTCAAGCTCTTCAGCGAGCCGACGGTGAACTATGTCATCTGGCCGTTCATACAGATCGGTGCGGTGGTGACAATCACCGCGTTGTGGGTGGCTTACGCGACTTATCTGGAAAGAAAGATTTCGGCGTTCATGCAGGCACGGCTGGGCCCGATGCGTGTCGGGCCGTGGGGACTCCTGCAACCGATTGCCGATGGGTTGAAGCTGCTCGTAAAGGAAGATTTCGTCCCGGCGAACGCCGATCGCTGGATCTTTTTCGTCGCGCCATACATTGCCGTAGTTGCGGCGTTCATCGTTTTGGCGGTCGTTCCTTTCGGCCCCGACTGGGGCGTGATCACCGACGTCAACATCGGCGTGCTGTTTGTGCTGGCAGTTTCCAGCGTGGGCGTGCTGGCGACGATTCTCGCCGGCTGGTCGTCGAACTCGAAGTACGCGCTGCTGGGCGCGCTGCGCTCGAGCGCGCAGATGGTTTCATACGAAGTTTCGATGGGTCTTTCGATCATCGGCGCGCTGATGTTCGCGCGCACGCTTTCACTTTCAGGAATCGTCGGCGCGCAGGCGTCAAATTCAATCTGGTTTCTCGTCTATCAGCCGATTGGATTTGTGATTTTCGTCATCAGCGGCATCGCTGAGAACAATCGCGCGCCTTTCGATTTGCCGGAAGCAGAATCGGAACTCGTGGCCGGCTTTCACACCGAATACTCAGGTATGCGTTGGTCGCTCTTTTTCATGGCTGAGTACGCGGCGATGGTGGTGGTGACCGCGGTGGCGACTACGCTCTATCTCGGCGGTTGGTATTTTCCGTTCGTCTATCGCCTGACGGAAGCACACGGTTATCACAACCTTTACGTGGCCCTGAGCGTTTTTGTGTTTCTGGCGAAGGCCGGGCTCTTGCTTTATCTCTATTTCTGGTTGCGTTGGACGCTGCCGCGCTTCCGCTACGACCAGTTGATGGACATTGGTTGGAAGTGGCTTTTGCCGGCGTCGCTAATCAATATTGTCGTGACCGCGATCGGAGTTGGTACGATCCAGGGCCTCCACGGCTGGCATGGAATGCGCACCATCGTTTCAGTAACCAGCGGGCTGGGCTTGACGGCGACCGGAAAGGTCATTGCGATTGGATTCGGCGTGGCCAATCTCTTGCTGAGCGCGGCAATTCTTGCGCTGATTAACTGGCGCTCGCGCGATTTCAATTTGAAGAAGCAGCGGCGGAAGATTCGTCTGGTTGATTTACCCCAGGGCCGGCCGGCGGTCGCGCCTTTGGTGGACCCTGCGGCTCAAGGATCGTAATTGAGTTTAGAGTTCAACCGTCAGGTTGTTTACCGCTCTAAGGAGGCAAGCTAAAGCTTGAACTCTGAACACGGACGAATTGCAAAAGCAGTAGTTGAAAACTAAGATTCAATTATGCCATTAGTTCCTGTTCCCAAACCGACGTTCGCGCAGAAGCTGAAACGCTTCTTTATGGCCGACCTGATAAAGGGTCTCGGCCTGACGCTCCGGTTCAATGTCGGAGCGCTCACCGACCGGGATTCGGTGGCCGGCAAGGGCATCTACACCGAGCAGTATCCGAAAGTGCGTCCCGATGTCGCGCCGCGATTTCACGGCGCGCCGCGGCTCAACATGGATCCCGAAACGCACGATACGCTTTGCATCGCGTGCAACCTGTGCGCGCTGGCCTGTCCCGAAGATTGCATCGACGTCATTCCGATGGACGTCGAAATCGTAGTCGCCGGCAAACCGCGGCGCAAAAAAGTTCTCGACGAGTTTATCTTTGATACTTCGCGCTGCATGTTCTGCGCCCTGTGCCAGGAAGCTTGCCCGACTTATTGCCTGGAGCTGACACAGGACTTTGAGCTGGCAACTTATTCGCGCGCCGGTTTTGTCTGGAACCGCGAGATGCTGGAGCAGGGACGCGAGACAGTGAAATACGAACGGTGACGCAAGGTAAAAGGCAAAAGTAAAAAGGCAAAAGTAACGACAAATCTTCGATTTGGTTCTCCATCTTTACTTTTGCCTTTTTCCTTTTTACTTAGAAGCAATGAACTTATCCGGCTGGGAATCAGTCTTTTTCTGGATCTTTTCGCTCGCGGCG
>DATGVD010000605.1:0-2489 GCA_035300785.1 Pyrinomonadaceae bacterium
GCACACCTTTTTCCATCAGCGCTTTCAACTGCGCGGCCGATTCCTCATCCAGAATGTATCCCGGCTTTGGTTCCATCAAAATAATCTCAAAGCCCGGCTGACCTTTTATTCTCATGGTCAACCAGCGATAGTCGTCGCCGATCATGGCGTCCGTATCGACTTCGAAGCCCAGCTTGTCCCGATAGAACTCGAGCGCTTCCTGCTGGTTCTTTACCCAAACTGTGGCATGCGACATTCTCGTGATCATAGTTATCGGTTCCCTTCGTCAGAATTGGCGAAGGGGAGCATATAGAAGTTTGGCGGAATCTGGCTTCTCGAAAATTGCTGAAATCGAGGCCCGGCGTCCTACCCGTGTACATTTGCCGCGGCTAGTCGCGCAAGCCAAGGCCGTTCATGTAAAGAAAGCAGGGTGGCACTTTACTAAGAGACTGCATCTCGCGCTCGCGGTAATTGATCGGGGCGTCGCCCACGCATCTGCGAAACAGGGAGCTGAATGAGCCCAGACTTTGAAAGCCTACTTCAAAGCACACGTCGGTCACGCTTATTCGCCGCGAACGGAGTAGTTCTTTCGCTTTTTCAATCCGCCGGTGAATCAGATACTGGTGTGGAGTGGTCGCAAACGCCTCGCGAAACAGGCGCAGAAAGTGATAGCGGGACAGACAAGCCTGCTTTGAAATCTCGTCCAAATCGAGGGGCAAATCGTAGCACTCGTCGATATAGGTCCGCGCGCGACACAGCCGTTCGTGCACTTCGCTGCCGTACGATTTCGTCTGGACTCTTTCCGCCATGATGGTTTTCGGCGACCGAGATTCTACTGCGAGTCGGCCGAAAGCGGAAGTGTCAGGCGGAAACCCGACCGTCAGGGAGGGTGCTCATTTTCCGCGGGCTGGGCACCCTCCCTGACGGTCGGGTTTCTGCCGTTATCTCCCAGAGTTGTACCAGTAGCGCTCGGCCAGCTGCTCGTCGTTCCAGTTCCCGGTGACCAGACTCTTTAACACGTGGCCCAGCATCCAGAAATAATGCCAGTCGCCGAACTGATCGAACTTGCGCGTACAGCCGAGCGCTTTGATGCGCGGCAGACGCGTTAGCCGTTGGCCCTTCGCGCGGCCGAGGCGGCGCAGGGCCAGTGGAAAGATGACGTCTTCGGCATACAGACGCGTTTCATCGTAGCCGCTCACCGCTTCGAAGTCTTCGCGCCGGCAAAAAACGACGCCGGTATCGATTCCGACTAATACGACCAGCGTCATGCACCCGCAATACGCCGCCAACAAGCCGAGCGATTTTCTCTCCAGCCGTATTCCGGTCGCCCCGCCTACGAATCGACCCGTGCTCATCGTCTGATCGATTGCATTGAAGGTCTGCGGATGCAGCGCCGAGTCCGCATCGATGAAACATACGATCTCTCCGCGGGCCGCGTGGCCTCCGCCATTCCGCGCCGCGGCGATGCGACGCTTTGCGACGGTGACAACTCGCGCGCCACGCGCGGCGGCAACTTCGGCCGTGCGATCGGTCGAGAGGTTGTCGGCGACGATGACTTCCACGGCCTCAGGTCCGCCAGAGTAGTTGGACTTTGCGACTTCAATTGAATCCAACAAACGCGGCAGATACTTTTCTTCGTTGTAAGCGGGGATGATGACTGAGAACTTCATGTCTCTTACAAGTGTACAGATTCTGATAGACTTGGAAAACTATTTTTGGGAATCAGTTGCCGGCCCTGGTGGAGGAACGCATGCGCATCGCTATCGTATCTGGTTTCATTATCCTGCTGCTCAGCGGTCAATGTCTCGCTGCTCAGCAGACGAAAACCGAGGCAGCACAGCTTTCATTGACTCAAACCGAAGCTTCGCATTTCGCGAGCCTCGCGATGAAGTGCATCCAGAGGGAATATCCCAACAAGCCGGACCACACAATCAACGACGCCGCCGACGTGCGCGGCCCGCGCGCGATGCACGGGACGTTTTACGGTTGCTTTGATTGGCACTCGTCGGTTCACGGTCACTGGATGCTGGTGCGTCTGCTGCGACTGTTTCCGTCGCTGCCCGAGGCGCGTGAAATTCGCGGGGCGCTCGACGCGAATCTCTCGGCAAAGAACATCCGAAACGAGGTCTCTTATCTCAACCAATCAAACCGCGCTTCATTCGAGCGCACGTACGGTTGGGCCTGGCTGCTGAAACTCGCCGAGGAATTGCACGACTGGAACGATCAGGACGGCAAGCGCTGGTCGCAAAACCTGCAGCCGCTGGCCGACGGGTTTGCGGAAAAGTATCTGAGCTTTCTGCCGAAGCAAAATTATCCGATTCGCACGGGAGTCCATCCGAACACGGCGTTCGGTCTGGCCTTCGCCCTGGATTACGCGCGCGCGGTTGGCAATCAAAAGTTGGAGTCTCTGATCATCGAACGCAGCCGCACATATTACGCGCGCGACACGAACTACCCGGCTTCATGGGAGCCGGGCGGTGAAGATTTCTTTTCACCCGCGTTGATGGAAG
>DATGVD010000606.1:0-10313 GCA_035300785.1 Pyrinomonadaceae bacterium
CTGTGCGGGCGAGGGCGCCCGCGCTCCCAGTATTAGGTTGTCTCTTCCGGCCACACCACTTTTTGGGCAAGGCCCCAAAATTCAGCTTTTTAGGCAAAGTCGTGGAAATGTATACCTACTAACCATTTCCTTTAGACGAGAGTCGAAGAAGCCTTACCGAAGGAAGAAATTTCGTGCGAAAGTTAGTTATCTTGTTTGCGGCGGCCATTCTGTTTGCGTTACCGACGGTTGTGTTAGCCAATGTGGTTACGTTTCAAGCGCCGGCAACGGGATCAAACCAGGGCAGCGGCGGGCCGAACCAATTCAATTTGGATCATCATGAGGCTTACACCTGGCGCATCGGCGGCGTTAATCTGACAGGCCAGACCATCACAGGTGCAACGCTTACGTTTCACAACATCGCGAACTGGGACCGCAATCCCAACATGCTCTTCATTCACCTGCTCGACACGGCAAGAAACGCGAGCGTCGGATCGTTTCAGGATGCTCCGGCCAATCAAGTCCCGGTTACGGACATTGCCGATGACTTTGCCGGCAGCCGCTATCTGAACAACCCTTTGGTTGCTCCGGGCACTGCGAATACGTTTCTGACGCAGGAGTCATTCACGACCACGGCGACGGATTTCGTCTACACCTTTACCGCGGATCAGTTACAGATCTTGAGCGCGTACTTCATGAATGGCGGCGATATCGCGTTCGGTTTCGACCCGGATTGTCACTTCTGGAACAACGGCATCACCTTTAGCTTTACGACAACTCCGACTTCTACACCCGAGCCGGCTACGCTGGCGCTGCTCGGTACCGGGCTGGCCGGGCTCTACTATCGTCGTCGAGGACAGCAGCAAAAGAAACAGATCATTTAGTTCAACCATGGATCGCTCGGTCCAGCTAAGAGCCGCGGACAGCAAAGGCTGCCTGCGGCTTTTTTGTTTCTGTACCGACTCAACTAACGCAGACGCCCTTCCAAATTGTAATCCCGCAGCCGGCGATAAAGAGTTGAGGGCGAGATCCCCAGCATCTCGGCGGCTTTCCCACGATGCCAGCTGGTTTGTTCCAGAGCCGAGATAATCTGTTGCTTCTCAACCTCGCGCAAGGAGAGGCCACCCGAATCGCTGGCCGCCGCTGGACCCACGCCCGACGAAACCGGCCCCGCCAAGAACGGCATCGCGCCATTCGCGCGCGCCACTTCGGGTGGCAGTTCGTTGGTCGTGATCCGGCCTTCATTCGAAAGCAGAACCGCGCGCTCCAGACAGTTGCGAAGCTGCCGGACGTTGCCGGGCCAGTTGTAAGCACGCAGTCTGCCGATAACTTCCTCGGTAAGCTGCGGCGCATTCGCTCCCGCCAGTTGCTTCAGGATGTACTCGGTCAGCGGCGCCACGTCCTCCGGACGTTCGCGTAGCGGCGCCAGATGAATCTGAAAACTATTGATGCGATAAAGCAGATCCGCGCGAAACGACCCGTCGCCGACCACGGCATCCAGGTTACGATTGGTGGCCGCGACGATACGCACATTGACTTCTACTTTTTTAACGCCGCCGACGCGGAAAAATGTGCGCGTCTCGATCGCGCGCAACAGTTTCGCCTGTAGCGGCGCCGGCAACTCAGATATTTCGTCAAGGAAGAGCGTGCCGCCGTCGGCTAACTCGATCAGCCCCAGCTTGCGCGCCTTGGCGCCGGAAAACGCGCCGGCTTCATAGCCGAACAATTCCGATTCCAAAAGCGTCTCCTGGAACGCTGCGCAGTTCAAATCGATAAACGATCCGCTGGCGCGCTTCGACAGCCGGTGAATGGCTTGCGCGATCAACTCCTTGCCCGTGCCTGACTCGCCGGTAATCAGCACAGAGGCTTCAGACGGCGCGACGCGCTCGACCAGGCGAATCGCTTCTTTCATCGCTTCCGAATGGCTCACGATTTCCGGCGCAGCAGATTTACGCTCGATCTGCGCGCGCAATCGCTGGTTGTCTGTGCGCAGGCGGCGCTTGTCCGCGGCCTGCTGCACACGCACGTCAAGCTCGTTAATACTGTAAGGTTTCGTCAGGTAATCGTGCGCGCCGTTCTTCATGGCCTCGACGGCGGTTTCGATCGTTCCCTGGCCGGTGAGCATGATCACTTCGGGGGGACTCGGCCGTTGGTGAACGCGGCGCAAGAGCTCCATGCCGTCCATGCGCGGCATGTTTATATCGCACAAAAGCACATCGACGTTGTTCTCTTCGAGCTGGCGCAGCGCCGCTTCGCCGTCGGGCGCTGCATGAACTCGATAGCCGAGCCTTTGCAGCTCCTTCTGCAACACCAAACGCAGATTGGCCTCGTCCTCGGCTATCAGCAGTCGCGCGTCACGTTGTTGGTCCACTTGATTGTACTCCGCACTCAGGTAGGTTAATTCTACTCGTTGGCGATGGGTAACGTGATCGTGAATGTTGTGCCCACGCCTAAACTCGATCGCACGTCCAGCCGGCCACCGTGCTCAGATAAAATACCATAACAGACTGCCAGCCCCAGCCCGGTGCCGCGGCCCACATCTTTCGTGGTGAAGAACGGATCGAAAATCTTCGTCATGTTCTCTGGCTGGATGCCGATGCCCGTGTCGCTGACTTCCACCAGCACGCGCGAACCCGACTGTTTCCCGCGCAGTGTCAAGGTGCCACCCTCAGGCATCGCATCGATGCCATTAGTGGCAAGCGCGACCACCGCTTGCTGTAGTTGACCAACGTCGCCGGAAACCCTGGGGAGACTTGCGGGGGCCTCGACCGAGATTTGAATATTGTCGCCGCGCTGCTGATGTGTTACCAGCCGCGCCGTGGTCTTGAGCACATAGGCCATGTCGATCGGAACAAATTGCCCGCCCCGCAGGCGACTGAAATCCAGCAGGCCATTCGTGATCGCTTTGCAGCGAAAGGCTTCATCCCGAATCAGCCCAAGATATTCGCGCAAATCTGCGACGTCTGGCGAGCTATTGAAGGCGCCTTCTTCGATTCGTTTGCCGAGCGATTCGGCGCAGGCCGCGATCGTGGCGAGCGGATTGTTGATTTCATGCACGACTCCGGCAGCCAGGCGGCCAACCGCGGCCAGCTTCTCGGTACGCGCCACCGCGCGGTCAGATTTGACGCGGGTGGTGATGTTCTCGCCAACCGTGATCACATGGGACACTTCGTTGCTTTCGTTAACGCGCATCGGAATCTTGCTGATCAGCCAATGATTTGTCTCGCCATTTTGGCTTACCGTTTCCTGCTCAACGCGGTGAATTTCGCCGGTGGCGAAAACCTTGCTGAACTCACGTTCCAGTAGCTCGCGTCTTTGTTTGGTCAACACTTCAAAAATATTTCGACCCAACACTTCGCCGCGCGGTAAGCCCAGCTCGCCCAACTCGCGGTTTCGGTTCCAGGCAACAATTTGGTAATCGCGGTCGATCGCGTAAAGCGAAAGTGGCAGGCTGTCGATGATCGCTTCGGTGAAGCGCTCCTGCATCGCGGATTCCACGGTGCGGCGGTCAACCTCTTGCGCAAGGGTCGCGGCCGACTCGCGCGCGCCCAGGTAAAGCAGAGAGATGTGCGTCGCTAGTCCGGCCTGCTGCGCCGCGGCATCCACCAGGCGGCATCTATCTTCGCTGCAATCCTCCGCAGCGCCGAAGGCAACGACGAGCGCGCCGAGGTCACGTCCGCCGAAACGAATCGGCGCAACATATTCTGTCCGATGCTGCTGGTCTCTCAACAGAAACTCTCTATGGTTTGTGAGCAGAGACGGCGAATCAGAGACAGCCAGCCAACGTTGCAAACGATCGAGGTTTACCAACGCCGAGCTTTCGGCGCTGCCCTCTCGATCGAAAACGCAGATCGCCAAACCGTCGCCGCTGTTCTTAACCGCGCATGCGCACAGCGCCGCATTCGTTCCTTCGTAAGTTGCTCCAGCAACTCGCCGCGCAACTTGGTCGGGCACGAGCGTCTGCAACAAACCGCGTCCCAGATCGGCGAGGAACTGTAGTTCGCGGTTGCTGCCAATCAGTTCCCATTCCCTTTGGGCATAGTTCAGATGAGAGTTAACGCGGGAAAGCAATTCGCCGGGCGTCGATGGCTTGACGATGTAGTCATCCGCGCCGGCAGCGAAAGCTTCGACTTTTTTGTTCTCGCTGTCGTCGGCAGAAAAGACGATCACCGGCAATTGCTGCATGGCCGGCTGCGCGCGCAACAGGCGGCACAGCGCCAGTCCATCAACTTCGGGCAGGGTCACGTCCAGCATGACCAGATCGCATGATTCCCTGTGCAGCAGACGCAACGCAGATGGCGCATCAGCAGCCGTGATCGTGCGATGGCCCGCGCCTTCAAAGACGCTGCGCAGTTCATGCCGCGCGCTGCGGTCGTCATCGACGATCAGCAGCGTGGCCGCATTGGTCGTTAAGCTAATTGAGCCTGGCATCAATCTGGAGAGCGAGGTTCTGTGCGTCAGTATCGCCTGCAATCGCAAGCGCGGGGTCGGGCAAGGATGGCGCGAGCTGGTGGCTTGCGCAGGGCCGCGGGGGGCAATAAAAATGCGGCTGGCGGACGAGTCGGTCCGCACCCTGCTTCCAGATTGGAAGATTGGGGGTCGGGTTGTCAAGAAGTTTAATTAATAGCAGTACTTATAAGGGCTTCCGGGCTAATTATTGGTCAGACGAACACGACGGCGCCGACGCAGACGATGACCCGCATCTTTGCCGGGTTTGCGCTCGGACATTTCGATTGGTTTTATTTCGCTGTCGGGTGACCGGCTTGCTTTCTTCAAGCTCTCCTTCAGCGCAAGAGTCCGCGCCGAAAACGAAATGCCGGAGCAACTCGGTTCTTCGTTTCCGGCGCTTGACTGGGCAAGTGGCGTCCGCGGCACCGCGTCTGCCATCTGGGGTGTAACGATTCTTCCGTGCGAGACTGCGCGCTGCGCGTCTCGATCAAATCTTACGCGGCTAGCGGGCTCAGTGCGGTGAGCCCATTCAGCGGTTAACGCTTCCTAGCCGCGACCAACTCTTAACAAAGCCCGTGCCGGTGCGTTTAGTTGAGGAATTTGCTGCAGAGCGCCGAATCGACAGGCCTTTGCGACGGAGCGAAAAGTAACAGAACTGGCGCCGGCGGACGACATCTTCAATGTGACAGGTCAAAGTGAAAGTCTCGGTCAGGTTTCTTCCCAAGCTGGCCCTCGCTACACGCGTGTGAGAGACGGCCAGGTCAGCAAACTAAGAGTTGACAAGCACACTTTCCAAAGTGCACCTTTTCAAAATCTTTTGGTTCCCGAAAACAGTTTGAGCAAAGCGATCAAAACCAGTGTCGAAGGAATGCGAACCGTCGGTTATGGCGAATTGCTGCGGACCAATCGCCGCTTTCGTCTGCTGTGGCTGGGCCAGGTTGTCAGCCAGATGGGCGACTGGTTCGATACGATTGCGGTTTATACGATCGTCTTGCGTCTGACGGGATCGGGCCGCGCGGTCGCTTTGATCATGGTCGCGCGATTTCTGCCGAGCGTCGTTATGGGGCCATTGTCCGGCGTCGTCGCGGACAGATTCAGCCGCCGCACGATTATGATCACGGCGGATCTTCTGCGTGCCCTGGTAGTGCTTGGCTTCTTACTGGTGCGCCGGCCCGATCAAATGTGGTTGGTGTACGTTCTGACAGTCTTACAGCTTGCGTTCTCGGCGTTTTTCGAGCCGGCAAAGACTGCCGCGGTTCCTTCGATCGTTTCGGATCGAGAACTGCTCCCCGCAAATGCCATCTCATCGGTTACCTGGTCAGCGATGCTGACGTTGGGCGCGGCGCTCGGCGGCTTGGTCGCCGGCTGGTTCGGAACCAACGCGGCCTTCGTGCTCGACTCCCTTTCGTTCATCGCGTCCGCGGGGTTGATCGCGAGCGTGACTTTTCCCAAGCGCCCGCCGCGCGTGAAAGCGAAACTTACTGTCGCCAAGGCGCTCGGCATCAGCGACACGATCGAAGGCGCGCGTTACGTCAAGCATCGGCCAAGAGTCTTCGCTTACCTGATGGTGAAACCGGCGTGGGGGATGGGCGGTGGCATTCTGACTCTGCTGGCCGTTTTTGGCGAGCGAGTTTTTCCGGTGGCCGGCAAGACCGCGACTGGTATCGGGGTCTTGTTCACCGCGCGCGGCATCGGGACCGCAATCGGACCAATCGTCGCGCGGCGTTGGGCGGGCGAGACGCGCAAACAGATGCAGAACGCGATTGGCATAGGGTTTTTGATCGGCGGCGCCTTTTACATCGCTTTTGCTGTTTCGCGAAGTTTCGCTCTTGCCCTGCTGTTTCTGGCAGTCGCGCACACCGGCGGCAGCATCCTCTGGGTTTTCTCGACCGTGCTGTTGCAGCAATCGGTCGAAGATCAATTTCGCGGGCGCGTGTTCGCGGCCGAGTTGGCGCTGCTAACGCTGACGATGGCCGGGTCGAATTACGTTGTTGGCGAATTGATGGATCGCTTTGGCTTTTCGCCAAGGGTGGTCACGGTTGGCGTCGGCACGTTCTTTTTACTGCCGGGGCTAATCTTGTTTGCCACGCGGAAGTGGTGGGATAAGCAAGAAGAGACTGGCAGTTTAGAGGCGGCCTATCGCCCGCCGGTGGTCGGAATCTCGGATGATGGCGGGCAGTAGCCCGCCTCTAAACACATGATGAAGATCAAAATCGGAGTCATGGGGTCGGCTGAGGAGCACCCGCCCGCTGAGCTGCGCGAACAGACCGTCGCGTTGGGCCGTTCCATCGCGGCGCGAGACGCGATCCTTCTAACCGGCGCGACGACTGGACTGGTTTACACGGCCGGAAAAGCGGCGCACGATGCGGGAGCGCTGCACGTCGGCATTTCGCCCGCGCACGACGAACATGAGCACGTCGAACGTTATGGCTTGCCAACCGACGCTTGCGACGCAATCATCTACACTGGTTTTGGATTGAAGGGCCGCAACGTCGTGCTGGTGCGCTCGTGTGATGTGGTTCTGTTCATCGCCGGCTCGATGGGTTCGCTAAACGAGTTCACGATTGCATACGATGAAGGCAAGATCATCGGAAGCCTGACCGGGACCGGCGGCGTCGCCGATGAAATTGAGCGCCTCGTCGGGACTTTTCCGAAAGTCACAAAGGCGCGCGTATTTTGTGATAACGATCCGGCTCGCTTGTTGGATGCGTGTTTCCGCGAAGCGGGGCAGTAGCCCGCGCGTAAGCAAGGGCTCCCGTTAATGAGCCCTCCCTGACGGTCGGGCTACTGCCCCGGTCTCGAAATCGGAAGGAAACTAATATGGATTTTGGATTAAAAGATCGCGTTGCTTTAGTTGCCGCCGCCAGCCGCGGCATTGGCTTTGCCGCTGCGCGCGAGTTGGCGCGTGAAGGCGCGCGCATATTTCTGTGTTCGCGCGACGAAGCGCGCGCGTCAGAAGCGGCGCAGAAAATTCACGAAGAGACCGGCGCCAACGTGGCCGGCATTGCCGCGGATGTCACGAACGAAAAGGAATCAGAGCAGTTCGTCAACGTTGCGCTGGAACGCGCTGGCCGGGTAGACATTTGCGTCACCAACGCCGGCGGCCCGCCCGCGACAGTTTTCGCGGACACCGACCTCGAGATGTTTCGCCAGGCGTTCGAACTCAACGGGCTCTCGGCAATCAGGCTCGCCAAGCTGGTCCTGCCGGGAATGCGCGAGCGTCAGTGGGGACGAATAATCAACGTCACTTCAATCTCAGTTAAGCAGCCGGTCGATGGCTTGCTGCTTTCGAACACTGTGCGCGCAGGGTTAACGGGTTGGGCCAAGACCGTCTCGAACGAAGTCGCCGCCGAAGGTGTAACGGTCAACAACGTCGCGCCCGGTTACACGATGACCGAGAGGCAGGACGAACTGGCCGAAGCGCGCAGCAAAGCAACGGGCAAAACCAAACAGGAGCTGGTCGATCTCTGGTCAGCGCAGACTCCAATGCGCCGGATGGCCGCGGCGGAAGAGATCGCCGCCGCGATTGCTTTCCTCGCTTCGGAACGCGCGTCATATATCACCGGCGTGACGCTCCAAGTGGACGGCGGCTGGGTGAGAAGTCTTTTGTGATTCTTTCAGGTACGATGACCAAGGAACAAACTCTCTTCGGTAACTACAAGCAAGTAGTTTCAACTAACAATACCGTCCAGGTTCAAATAGAAGGAGATAAATGAATCACAAACACTTTGCCGTCAAGATCTCGGCAATGGCCGCTTTGATTTTTACCGTGGCCGGGCTTTCTGGCTACCCGACTTCGGCTAAGCACACGCCGGAAACTGCGCAACCGTCTTCGTCACGACTCGATGTTCTCAGTCGCAATGTCGTGACTTTCGAAGATCCCGAAGCAATATACGAGGGCGCGCGAATTGTTCATAACGTCACCGTGGAGGGCGTGAAGGGCATGAGCGTGCACGCCAAGTTCCACGTCAGATACGGACTCAACGTCCCCTGCATGATGATCGCTTATTTTTATTACGACGACGCGGACAACACGCCGCTAAAGTCAGGTGATGCAAATTACCGCGACAAGAAGGGTAATGTTGCGGCGACAACTAATTTCACGCCGGCGTACGATCCGGCGGTCTATAACGACCTGCAACTTTTCATGCCCTATGAAGCGCTCAACATGGAAACCGGCGAGAAGTATACGCTCAAGTTTTACCTCGCGCTCTACGACAAAGAGGGCGGAAGGTTTTTTGGCAAGTCGGGATGGTACAAGTTCAACCTCACCATGCCCTAAGATGAATTGTTTTCGGAAGGGATTGGGTGCGCGGCCCGCGGTAATCAACGGATAATCGCGGGCTGCGTCGGTTTAAATGGATAACGTCGTCATTGTCAAAATCTCCGGCCGCGACTGAATGCGGAGAGACCTGGCCCCCTGGATCGGCGGCGGTGTCTGCACGACACTCAGGGCGTTGCCTTCGCTGGCGCCGCCGGCATCTTAAACTTGGAATCGTCGACCGGCGCGTTCATCTTAATCTCGGAGTACTTGCGTGTTGAGACCAGGCCCGGCTCGACCGAAGATATCTTTACCGTGAACGGAAGCTTCACGCCGTCCACGTCGCGGTAATCTTCAAAATCGATCTGCTCAGGAATCACGCCAATCATCGTCTCGGTGTAACTGATGCGACGCAGCAGCAGGCCAGTCTCGGCGTCAAAGAACAAACGCGCGCGATGATTATCGGCGGTGGTGCCGCTGACGATGACGACGTTGCGGTCGCCGATCTTGTCACGGCCACCCAGACGCAACCGCGGGAATTCTTCTTTCAGCTTGATGTTGCTGAAAGACAAAAACATCGACTTCATCTGGTCCAGCACGGGATTCGTAAGCTCGTTGACCCCGCGCGAATTCTTTTCCCACGCGACCTTACCGTCAAAGCCACGTTCGCTGGTTCCCTGCGGCGTGGTTACACTAATGTAGAACTTATCGGGCGCCGTTAGCGACGCCTCGAACACGAGTTCGGTACCGTTAAAGCCCGCATAGGTTCCCTTCATCACGCGCGTCTTCATTTTGTCAATCGCGGTTTGTCCACCAATGGCGTCGGTGTACTTCGCCAGAATCTGATCGGCCGTTGGCGGCGGCGGAATCGGCGTCGGACTCGGTTGACCCGTGGCGGGCGAAGCCGCCGGTTGCGGCCGGGGCGGCGGGGTCGGTAGCGGGAATGCCGGAATGCTGTTCGGCTGATTGCGACCGCGATGACAAGTGTAGCAACTCACTTGTATGTTGCCGCGAAAATTGTCTTTGTTAATGCTCAGGACCATCTTCATCATGGCGCGGGCGGTTTGCTTCTCTTCTTTGTCGTCGGATTCCCAGACCCAGTCGTTGCCCTTTCTCACGTGACAGAAATTGCATTGCCGGCCCATCGAGACAGCGATGAAATTCATCAGGGTACCCAATTGTGAATCAGGCAGGCCTTTGAGCACCTGAATGTTCTTGCGCGTCTGATCGACGGTTTTCTCCGGTGGCGCCGTTGCAGCGGCCGGTGTTTGCGCGGGCGTGGCGATACCAAGGCTCGACAGCGAAACTGCAAAATCGCTTCCGACGGGCAGCGATTTTTGCGCGCCAACGTTCGCGATAACCATCAAAGCTATGCAGCAGAGCACACCGACGATCAGTCTAAGAATATTTAGTTTCATTTCGTTCTCCGATGTTTCTTGAAAATCAGCAAGACCTGAACCGCGAAGACTCAGCTTTGGACAGGCTTGCATATAACATTGCGCCACTAAGTGGCGCAAGTTCGGAGAACAAATTGTGGAGGGGAAAGTTAGGATCGCCGGGCGCGAGAGTGATTCTCTTTTGCCTTCATCAGGCTGTCGTACGATTGCAGGATCTGCAGGTAAGT
>DATGVD010000607.1:0-4774 GCA_035300785.1 Pyrinomonadaceae bacterium
CGCTGGCGAAGGATCAGGAAGTTGCAGCTCAGGCGCTCGCGAGAGTTGGTCTCTACGCGGAAGGCCTGGCCGCGAGCAACAACTGGGTTGTCAGCGGCAAGCGCACCGAGTCCGGCAAGCCGCTGCTCGCGAACGATCCACACCTGGCGGCATCGGCGCCGTCAATCTGGTATCTCGTACATCTGAGCGCGCCCGGCGTCCGCCTCGCGGGCGTCACCGCGCCCGGCCTGCCCGGAGTGATCATAGGTCACAACGATCGAATCGCCTGGGGCATGACCAATGTCGGCCCGGACGTCCAGGATCTCTACATCGAAAAGTTCGATCCGGCGAATCCGCTTCGCTACCTCACGCCGCAAGGTTGGCGCGATGCGGAAGTGCGTCATGAGCAGATCAAGGTTCGCAAGGGATTCACGAGTTCCGAAACTGACACGGTCCCTCTTGATGTAACGGTGACTCGGCACGGACCGATCATTCTGGAAAAGGATTTAAAGCGTTACGCGTTGCGTTGGACTGCGCTCGACCCAAAACTCAATAATCCCGACAGCGCTTATCTGATCAATCGCGCGCGCAACTGGAAAGAATTCAGTGCCGCGCTCCGCTCGTTCACGGCGCCAACTCAAAACATTGTGTACGCGGATGTCGACGGGCACATTGGTTACCACGCGGCCGGCGTCATCCCGATTAGAAAATCCGGTGATGGCAGCACGCCGTATGATGGCTCGACCGACGCCGGCGAGTGGATGAGTTACATTCCAACAGAGAAGCTGCCGCAGCTATTAGATCCTCCGAGCGGGATGATTGTCACAGCCAATCAGCGCATCGTCGGCACGGACTACCCATACTTTCTGACGCACTCCTGGGCCCAGCCATATCGCGCGCGGCGCATCTTTGACCTGTTAAGCGAGAAGCCCAGCCTGACGATTGATGATTTTCGAAAGACTCAGGGCGACGTTTATTCCATCGGCCTCGGACCGTTTGCGCGAGAGACCGCGAAGATTCTGAAACCGCAAACCAGCGATGGTGATCAGAAGCTGCGCGAGACTCTCGACGCGTTTGAGAATTGGGACGGGAAGATCAGCGCCGATTCACGCGTTGCCCCGTTGGCAGTTCAGATGCGCTCTGCGCTTGGTTCGCGCCTGGCGACAGCGGCCCTGGGCCCTGACCTGGCGAAGATTTACCGCTGGAGTAATTTTGAAGCCACGCTCGACCGCCTCCTGAACGATCAAGCGAAGGATTGGCTGCCGAAGGAGTTTGCGAGTTACGCCGATCTGCTGCGTGCCTGCTACGCAGATGCACGGCAGACGCTGACGAAAAGCCTTGGGCCCGATGAATCAAAGTGGACGTGGGGTGACATGACCAAGGTGCGTTTTTCGCATCCCCTTGCCGGCGCTCCCTTGATCGGTTTGCAGTTCACGATTCCTCCGTTTCCCCAAAACGGGACCGGCGGTCTCGGTGCGACCGTGAACGTCGGGAATAACGTCTCGATGCGACTGATCGCCGATCCGGGCAATTGGGACCAGACACTGCACGGCATCACTCTGGGCGAATCCGGCTGGCCGAATAGTCCTCACTGGAAAGATCAGCTCGATGATTGGCGGAACGTCACGCCACGGGCTTTTCCCTTCAGCAAGGCGGCAGTTGAAAGCGCGACGAAAGAGATTCTGGTTCTCGAGCCGAAATAGTGAAGCGTCTGAGGATTAACCGGAGAGCAAGTGTGTTTCCTAGAGGCCGCGGAGAAAGGCCTTTCTCTGCGTTTCTGTGCGCACACCTCTGCAGCCGCTGCGGTGAAGGTGCTTGAACGCTATGCCGGGACCCGAGGAAATGTGGCGCGTCTTCGTAGCCATCGAACTGCCCCACAACGTTCGCGCTCACATCGCCGAACACATCGATCGTCTGCGCTCTACGATGCCGGAAGTCCGGGTAAGTTGGAGCCGCGAAGATAACCTGCACCTCACTTTGAAATTTCTCGGCGACATTCCGTTAACGAACGTTGAGAAGCTTTCTGTCGCCGCTTCGATCGCCGCGAGTAAAGTTGAACCATTCGAAATTGTCGTTGAAGGTTGCGGCGCTTTTCCGCTGCGCGGCCAGCCGCGCGTGCTCTGGATCGGACTCGCCGATCCATCGGGCAGGCTATCCGAACTCAACCGTGCGCTCGATGACGAATGCGCAAACGCGGGCTTCGCTCGCGAGCCGCGCGCCTTCCATCCACACTTGACGCTCGCGCGCCTCCGCCAGCCGCCAGGCTCGCGACAACTGGCCGCATCGCACAAAGAGATCGGATTCAATCGCGAGGAGATAAGGGTTTCGGATTTAGCTGTGGTTAGAAGTGAGTTGCGCAGCGAGGGTTCGAAGCACACGACAATCTCACGGCACGCCTTTTCGCGGTCAATGGAATGAATTGGTGGGATTAGAAAGAATGGTCGGGGCGAGAGGATTTGAACCTCCGACCTCTCGGTCCCGAACCGAGCGCTCTACCAGGCTGAGCCACGCCCCGAACTAACTGGGTTGGATTCTAGGTTACGCTTACTGCACTGTCAAAGCCGCAGCGACCGGTGACCGCCGACGGGAGACCGGAAAGACTACTCTCCTAACACGCATCACTCATCACCCATCAATGGCTCTTCTTTCCTCAGATGTGTCAAATGCCTCCAGACCCACCACACAACCAGGACCACGAGTGCGATCCCAATCACGAAATCGAATCTTTGGAACAGGGTCTTCAGCATCGGATCCTTGTCCCACTTTTCGCCCAGTTTTTGACCAACATAAGCGAGACCGAGACACCACGGCAGGGATCCGGCAAATGTGTAGATGACGAACTTTTTCAGGTTCATTCGCGCGACGCCGGCCGGGAACGCTATGAACGTGCGAATGACCGGAAGCAGGCGGCTGGCGAAGACAATCGCTTCCCCAAAGCGCGCGAACCAACGATCGGCTAGATCCAAATCATGGGGCGAAATCAGAACGTATCGTCCGTACTTCTCGATCAAAGGACGACCACCGTACATCCCGACCCCGTAGGCTACAAGGGAACCGACCACGCAACCAAAGGCGCCGGCCACGCCGACTAACCACAGGTTGAACCGGCCCGTGTAAACCAGATAGCCAGAGAACGGCATGATGATTTCGGATGGCAGCGGTATGCACGCTGACTCAATCGCCATCAGCAGCACGATGCCCGCGTAGCCAAGCGTAGAAATCGTGGCTACGATGAAAGCGGAAAGGATTTCGATTATTCTGCCGACCATTCAAGTACTCGCAAAGGGCCCGGGGCAAAGAGCAAAGTGCGAGGCCTGTTGGCGCTCTGAGAGAAGGCTCCGGCTGTGCGAGCTACCCTTTGTTCCAGCTCCATCGACCCTTCGCGCTTAGCTCTTTGCACTATGACTTCTGCCTACTGACTCTCCCATCCGTGTTGGCCAATCAATGGCACAAACTGGCAAGGGCCGTGTTCTTCGATCTTATCGCCGGCTTCCGTCTTGATCACGCGCATCAAACGCTGTGACTCGCGCGTTTCGCCGACCGGAATTACCAGACGACCGCCGATCTTCAATTGCGCGATCAAGGGTTCGGGAACCTTCGGCCCACCTGCGGCCACCAGAATTCCGTCATACGGACCGTGAGCGCTCCAACCGAGCGTGCCGTCGAAGGCCTTGACCGTCGCATTGTAAATTCCGAGATCGCGAATGCGGGCTTGCGCCTCGCGCGCTAGCTCGCCGATCCGTTCAATCGCGTAAACCTGCGCCGCTAGTTGAGCCAGGACTGCGGTCTGATAACCCGAGCCCGCGCCGATTTCCAACACCCGGCTCTTCTTGTCCAACTCAAGCAGCTCTGTCATCCGCGCGACGATGAACGGCTGGGAAATTGTCTGATTGGCATCGATTGGTAAAGCGTGGTCACCATAGGCTCGACCGCGGAGGGCTTCGGGAACAAAGAAATGACGGGGGACCTGGCGCATCGCCTCCAAAACGTTCGAATCGCGAATGAGGTACTGTTCCCGCAGGCGCTCAACCATACGGTCGCGGGGAATGCGGTATTCGGCCTGGAGTGCGCCGCGCGGTGAAAATGTGGAACTCAAATTCGATTGAGACTCAAGAACTGCGATAATTTCGGGCTAGGTCTGCAGTACTTCAGCGGACGCGAGATAATTCCACGATTCGATTTCTGAAAGCGCCGCATGATCCGTCATATCGCTTCTCAGCGGAGTAATCGAAACATAGCCGTCTTCGATCGCGCGATAGTCGGTACCGTCTTCGGCATTTGATCGGAAGTACTGTTCGCCAATCCAAAAGTACGGCTTGCCACGTGGATCGATGTGCTCAGTAATTACAGGTCTGGCGTTCTTGATTCCCTGGCGTGTAATCTTCACGCCCTTGATCTCTCCAAGCGGGACGTTGATGTTCAAAAGCGTCCCTTCGGGCAGTCCTTCACTCAGAATCTTCTTGACGGCGAGGAACGCAAACCTGGCGGCTTCCTTAAAATCAAAGTGCTCGCGCGCGACCAGACTCACGGCGATCCCGGGCACTCCCAGGATGGTCGCTTCTAATGCGCCGGCAACTGTGCCGGAGTAAGTAGCATCGTCGCCAAGATTGCCTCCGTGATTGATGCCCGAGACACAAACGTGCGGCAACTCGTTCTCTTGAAGAATTCTGTGAAGGGCCAACGTTACGCAGTCGGTGGGCGTGCCGTCGACAGTCCAGTGGCGACTATCAGTCTGCCGAATACGCAACGGTCGCGAGAGCGTCAGACTGTGCGAAGCGCCGCTCATCTCTGCGGC
>DATGVD010000608.1:0-5860 GCA_035300785.1 Pyrinomonadaceae bacterium
ATGCTCGATTAGCTGACATGGAGGCGCACCCAGACGATCAATCTCCCTGGCCGGAAGTTAAGGCCCGCCTTGAACGGCTAACCCGTTGAGTTACGAAGTTCAAGTCCGTCGCGCCGGGGAGTCTAAACAGATGGAAAAGCCTGGGGCAGCGCCCCAGGTAAAAGTCCCCAAAACAAATTGAAGCTCTGAAGGAGCGAAATGGTCTCGATGAGAATTGAATCGAGGTGGCGAATATTTCGCCGCGTTGCGGCTTAAAAGACAACTGGGACGAATCGTTACCTGGGCCGTTGGCCCAGGCTTCTGCATTGCGCGCCTTTGGCGCTTCGGTTGCACCAGCCACTCAAGTTAAAGTCATAACCCGGTCGCTATCGCTCCCGGTACTGACTCCTACGCCTTGATCAACGCGTTTCGTGAACTCACCTTTGCCCGCTCAACTTCGCAGCGTTATCCTTCTTTCTATGGCCAGCTACGGCGAAGTGGAAAAACTCGCGCTCGCTTTGTCTGAGCGTGAGCGGGCGACTTTGGCCGCGAAACTTGTCGACTCGCTTCCGGAAATCAATTCCGATGACGATGATGAGAGTGGAGCAGTCAGGTTCAAGAAAGTCAACTCAAGCATGCTTCGCAGAGTTCGTTACGATCCCAGGAATAGATTCCTCGACGTTGTCTTCAGGACCGGTGAGAAATATCGTTACAAAGACGTTCCACCGGATGAATATGACGGGCTGATGGACGCTGAATCTCACGGTAAGTACATGCAGAGGCGTATTATCGATCACTACGATGTTGTAAGGTTAGAAAACTAAGAAGACTCTGTCGCCCGCTGAAGCGGGCTTTTGATTCATCTCTTATCGCTTACCCAGCACTGAAAAGTGCTGGGCTATTATCATTCGTCCGCTACGCGGACTAATCTTAGACCGCCGCTAGAGCAGGTGGTACTTAAAAACAGCAGGCTCAGGAACTAAATGACTACACAAGCAGAAAAGGCAATCGCTTTTCAAGCGCTCCATGAGCGCGCAGGTGCGTTCATCATTCCCAATCCTTACGATGTGGGGACAGCGCGGCTATTGGCGCATCTGGGGTTCGAAGCCTTGGCGACGACGAGCGCGGGATGCGCGTTTGCATTGGGGCAGCGCGATTACACGCTCACACGCGAGCAGGTGCTGGCGCATGCACGAGAGATCGTGGCGGCGACTGATCTGCCGGTGAGCGCAGACCTCGAAGGCGGTTTCGGAGATGATCCGAAAACAGTCGCCGAGACGTTTCGACAGGCGGTGGCAACGGGACTCGCTGGTGGATCGATAGAAGATTCAACCGGCCGTCAGGACAATCCGATCTACGAACATCAACTTGCAGTTGAGCGAGTACGAGCGGCGGCGGAAGTAACGAAAGCGCTTCCGTTTCCTTTCATGCTGACGGCGCGCTGCGAAAACTATCTCGTCGGCAAACCTGATCTCAAGGACACGATCGCGCGGCTTCAGGCTTATCAGGAAGCGGGCGCGCAGGTGCTGTATGCGCCAGGGCTCAGGACGAAACAGGACATAACCGCTGTCGTTACTTCCGTCGATCGGCCGGTTAATGTCTTGATGGCGCTGCCAGGTGTGCATTTCACTCTTGCGGAACTCGCCGAACTTGGCGTGAAGCGCGTCAGCGTTGGCAGCGCGCTCTCACGCGCGGCGCTGGGCGCGTTCCTGCGCGCGGCGCGCGAGATGAACCAGCAGGGCACGTTTACCTTCGCGGACGAGGCCGTGCCCTACGCTGAAATCAGTGCGATGTTTGAAGCTTGATTTGTGATAAGCTGCACCCGCCTAAACGACAATTCGATCCAGGGAATCGTGATCACCGGTGAGCAAGGTTTTGGTTTTCTTGCTGGGCCACGAAGTGACGCCGCGGTTTATCGATCGCCGCTCCTGGCCCAGTTTGTGCCAACCATAAGACTGAAAGGAGAATTCTATGTCACTAACTAAACGATGCTCGGCTGAATTTCTCGGTACGCTCTGGCTGGTTTTCGGAGGCTGCGGCAGCGCTGTAATTGCCGCCGCGTTCCCCAGCGTGGGCATTGGCCTGCTCGGGGTGTCGCTCGCTTTTGGTCTGACCGTGCTGACGATGGCTTACGCGATCGGCCACATCTCGGGATGTCATCTGAATCCCGCAGTCACGATAGGACTGTGGACCGGAAAGCGGATCCCGGCTTCGGATATCCTTCCATACATCGTCGCTCAGGTGCTCGGCGCGATTGCCGGCGCCGGCCTGCTCTACGTGATCGCGAGCGGCAAAGCCGGCTTTAGCGTTACCGCTGGATTCGCCGCCAACGGTTACGCAACTCACTCGCCGGGAGGCTATACGCTGCTGGCTTGTCTGGTCGCGGAAACGCTGCTGACGTTCATGTTTCTGATGATCATCCTGGGCTCAACCGACACGCGCGCACCCAAGGGACTGGCGCCGCTGGCCATCGGGTTTGGACTGACCCTGATTCATCTGATCAGCATTCCCGTTACCAACACGTCGGTGAATCCGGCCCGCAGCACCGGGCCGGCTTTGTTCGTGGGCGGTTGGGCGATTCAGCAGTTGTGGCTCTTCTGGTTGGCGCCGATCGTGGGCGCAGCGTTGGCAGGACTCGCTTATTCGTTCTTTGCCGGCACACCGGAAACCCAACCGAAAACCGAACCAGCAATGGAAGCCAAAGCGCGAGCTGTGGCAGCCTGAATGTCTTAATCGACAATGGCTCGCAAGGTTGGATTGACGAGCGCGTGGAAGATTTCGTCCATGCGCTCGGGTGGGTAAGGCATTTTCTGATCGAGCCACCACTGCAAAAGAGTGAACAATTCGCTGGCTAAGTAGTTTGCCAGAATCGGAATTGGAACGGCGGTTGCTGGTTTGCCTCGCAGTCGAGCCGTAAGCGCGCCCTCGATCTTCCCGCTGAGATATGACACGCCGCTCTTAAAAATTGAATCAGCCATCCGCGAGCGCACGAGACCCTTGTAGAACGATTGGGCTTCACGCAGATGTCCAAACAGAAAGGTAACCGGGACAAATGAAGCGTGGCCCGCCTTGTCCCATTCGATCTGCTGGGCCAGCAGGTCGAGAAATCTCTCCCAATTCTTTTGAAACAAGTCTTCTTTGTCGCGAAAGTGAGAGTAGAAAGTCGAGCGTCCAACATCCGCGCGATCGATCACGTTTTGGACGGTGATGTCGTCGAAACGTTTTTCTTTGACCAGCTCAACCATGGCTGCACTCAAAGAGCGTCGCGTGCGATCTGTTCTGCGATCCGCTTTTTTGGATTTCACGATCATGGCCGTTTGGCATTCTCGAACAATGTCAGCAGCTTTGTCCATTTTCGAACTTTCAGAGCAAATCAACTGGAGACAGAGCCCAAATATTTTCGTAGTATCTCACGCCAATTGGGACAAATTAACTTTTTCGGAGGAAGCATAATGCACTTACGATGTATTCTGAGTTTGGTTCTGTTGACACTTGCGACGACTGCGCCTTTGGCCTGCTCGACAACGGATACGCTCCATAGCAAAGTCTTTCGGCACCCCGCCGCAAAGCAGGATTCTGATCCTATTTCAGGCGAGTGGGACGTCACCTTTCACGTCCAGAACACGAAGACGCCCGCCACCTTCAAACTCAAACTTGACGGCGAAAAGGTATTTGGCACGGCTTACTCAGACCATACCGGGCCGGGCACGCTGCGCGACGGATCCTGGAAAAACAACCAGCTGAGTTTCAACCTGGACTTTGCGAGGCACGAATCAATCGCGGTCACCGGCGCGATGAAAGATGGGACGCTGAGCGGCGAATTTCGCACCGAAGGTTTTTCGGAGAAGTGGGAAGCGAAGCGGAAATAGAATCTCCAGGCAGCTAATGAAAGGAAGGCAGGATTACTAACATTTTGAATCTCATTCCCGAATGACTTCACTTTTCTTTCGATCTGCGTGATATTGACTCGGCTTTAACCAGTCGCCGGCAGTAGACGCAAACGGAGGTCGAACAAAAGATGAAGCAAAAGAATCTATGGCGGGTTTACGTTCTCGTATTCGGAGGAAGTTTCTTTCTTGTCTCTTGCCTTCAACTGGTCCGGTTCTATGCTCAACGCGATGACATCTGGTGGACACCGATAGCCTCACCGCTCTCGCTCGAGCAGTCTCGTGAGCGGGTTGAGGTGTATGTCCGGGGAGTACCCCTGCAGAAGGCGTTAGAGTCAGGTCGTCTCCAGTTGGTGGGAGAATCTGGCCCCACATCCATCACTGCATCCGACATTGGAATTCGCCTGAACAATAATGATCGCGTAAAGGTGGAACGCCTGCCCTTAATGAGCGCAGCGGGAGCTGGCTTTACGGGCCTTGTTCTGCTCCTGGGTCTTTTAGGGTTGGTCCCGTCTCGTCCGATGAGCGCCGGCGCGTCCGGCCGGTGAACATTTTGTGATTGTGCTGGAGACAGAGCGGCTGATCCTTCGCCAGCTCACGATCGACCACGCGGAGTTCGTGCTCGAATTGCTGAATGAGCCGTCGTTCCTGCAATACATCGGTGACCGGGGCGTGCGCAATCTTGAGGATGCGCGGGAATATATTTTGAATCGGCTGATCACCAGCTATGAACGAAATGGATTCGGATTGTATCTGGTTGAATTAAGAAAAGGCAGAATCCCGATCGGGATCAGCGGTCTGGTGAAGAGAGCCACGCTGCCCGACGCCGATATCGGCTTTGCCTTCCTACCGGCATACTGGTCGAAAGGTTATGCGCTTGAGTCCGCCGCCGCGGTAATGAATTACGCGCGCGACGTGTTGGGGCTGAATCGCATTCTGGCGATCACGTCACCGGACAATGAAGCTTCGGCAAAACTGCTCGGCAAGATTGGTCTGAGATTCGAACGGATGATTAAGTTGTCTGAAGATACGGATGAGGTTAAGTTGTTTACGACGTTAGAGGGCCAAACGGATGAAAGACCTTCCAATAGCGTGTGAACTCACACCGGCGGAATTGGACGTTCGTCGTGAAGAATTGCTGGCGCGTCTATTGGCGCTGGCGCAGGAACGTATCAGTATCACGAATGGGCTTCGTTGGAGGCTTGCGCCAACTGCCGAGTTTCTGACTGCGGCGGCGAAGACAATCGACGCTGAGCGTCAGTGCTGTCGATTTCTAAAATTCGTGTTGACGGTTGAACCAGATGCCGGCGATATGTGGCTGGAGATCACCGGCCCTGAGGGCACGGCCGAGTTCCTGAATAGCCTGTTGCCAGATTAACTGTGATGAAGCAAGCCGCAAAACGAAAGCCCGTGGACGGCGCAAAACATATCGAGCGCGTCCGGCGGATCTGTCTCGCGCTGCCTGAAACGATGGAAAAACTTTCGCACGGTGAGCCGACTTTCTTTGTGAAGAAGAAAGTGTTCGCCATGGGTTCGATCAACCATCACCAAGATGGGCACGTTGCGGTTGTGTGTCCCGGTCCGATCGGAGTCCAGCAGGCCTTGATCGAGGCGTCGCCGAAGAAATACTACCGGCCGCCTTACGTCGGCGGGGCCGGCTGGATCGGCGTCGAGCTTCCGCGTGTTAGCGACAAAGAGTTAACTTTGCACATCCGCGAAGCATGGGCGTTGATCGCACCACCCAAGTTGCAGGCCGCAATTGAGGAGTAACTATGGATAATATGCAGAAGAGAGTCCGCGTCCTGGAGGCATTTGCCCTCTTGTCATTGCTGGTTCTCGGCGTACTGGCATTCACAGCCTTTACGCAGACGAAGCAGAAATTTGACGAGATAACCGTCGAGCGGCTGAACGTCGTCGAGAAGAACGGTCAATTGGTCGCCGTGATCGCCAATACGGATCGAATGCCCGATCCAATCGTTGGCGGGAAGACCTTC
>DATGVD010000609.1:0-4157 GCA_035300785.1 Pyrinomonadaceae bacterium
AGACGCGCGACGCCGACAACTAACTCAACCACGTAACCGATTACCGGCACGCGGTACAAACGTCGAATCGTCGCCGGCAGCCGCAGTCCGTCGATCGTTACCTGATTGCGTTTGCCCTCTGGTGAAAACCGCAGTCTGGCCAGCACATCGATCTTGTTGAATCGTCCGCTACGCAGTTTTTCAAGAAAGGCGCCTAAGCCTTCACCGTCGGGTTCGCGTTTGAGCAGCGCGCGATAAGCGTTCCAGACAAAGTCACGGTCGTGGTATTGCAAAAGGTCTCTGACGTGATAATGATCATCGCTGTTCGGGATGAACTCCGGCTGCAATCGAAACCGGCCTTCCGCAGAGCCGTTAGCCAGCGCAGAGACGTCTCGCGACAAAAGCTCCAGCAGTCGGGCGGAAGCGTTGATGAACGACGTTTGCCCGGCAGCATGCCGGCGCGCCACTGCCTGCTGAATTCCGGATTTGATCGCCTGAATATCTATCTCAGGTTCGCCGGCCGGCGTGACCGCGTCTCGCTGGTCCGCTACCGCCGCGCCAACAATTTGCTCTTGATCAGTCATCGTGCACTTACTTCGCTCTGGAATCCTGAATCAGACCTGACTCAAGCTGGCGTTCGCCGTCCTCTCGCCCACGCCCAACCGGCGCGCGGTGACAATAGCGTTGAGATTAGCGACGCCGTCCATTCTTTCCGCGCTCATCACTTGAAAGAATAGCGCGCCGTCCAGCCAGTCAAAACTTACGGCGTCGGGGCTATGCGCGGCGACCGCAATTGAATACGAGTCGGGCGCCAGCCGGCAGTCGAAGGCAAAGGTTACTTCGACGACCTCGCCGCGCCGCACGGTTCCAAGCTCGACCTGCTGAAGTTCGGTGTTCGTGCCGTACAGATGAATGCCGTGGCGATTACGAATCAGGAATCCGCACACCGGATCCTCGACATCGGCGCGGAATCGCACCCGCATCCGCACGCACACGGGCTCGCCGGATTCCACCATCTCGATGCGCCGTTGAGCAGCGTCGAGCAGCTCGACTCGCAAAACTTCGGCGCTGCCGTCACCGTGCCGAAAAGTGTAATGAAGCGCCGCGGCCTCCTCAACAGCAAACGTGTCCCCATCGGCTTCATCCGGCGCTGCTACTGCCCGATCGTAATCGTGTTCGCGCGCCATGATCAGTTTCTGATAATGATTCAGGACGTCCGCGGGTTTTCCGTCTGACTCGATTCGCCCGGTATTCAAGAGGATCGCGCGTGAGCACAGCGCGCGGACGGCTCCCGGATCGTGCGAAACGAAAAAGATGGTCACGCCACTCTCCTGCATCTCTCTGATCCGGCGCGTGCAGCGATGCTGAAAGACCGCATCGCCGACCGCCAGAGCTTCGTCGATGATCAGTATCCGCGGATTGGCGCTGATCGCAATCGAGAAAGCCAGGCGGACGTACATGCCGCTCGAATACGTTTTGACCGGCTGATGAATGAACGGGCCAATTTCGGCGAAGCGTTCGATCTCTGGAATCAGACTTTCCG
This sequence comes from Pyrinomonadaceae bacterium, assembly GCA_035300785.1. GTDB lineage: Bacteria > Acidobacteriota > Blastocatellia > Pyrinomonadales > Pyrinomonadaceae > UBA11740. The sequence goes on from DATGVD010000609.1 coordinate 1,523, forward strand.
TTTCGCTGCGCGAAAACCCGATCAGAGCCGCATTCATAAAAATGTTTTCCAGGCCCGTGAACTCAGGATTGAATCCGGCGCCGAGCTCCAGCAGGGCGGCAATGCGGCCCTCGTGCCAGACGTTGCCGTGCGTGGGCTCAAGCGTGCCGGTGATGATCTGCAGGAGAGTGGATTTGCCACTGCCGTTCGGCCCAATGATTCCGGTCGTGGTCCCCGCTTCGATTTCGAAACTGATGTCTTGCAGCGCCCAGAATTCACGGTGGCGTTTCCAAAGCCCGCGCGTAAGCATCTCCTTCAGGCGATCGCCTGGATGGTCATACATTCGATACTGCTTCGAAACGCTTTCAACGCGGAGCGCAGTGTTCATGTTGGTTTGGAATCGGTTCGGTCGCTGAAAGGCTACGAACTGAGCGGAGCACTGTCAAGCAAGCTGAAAACAAAGCCCGCGCGATCCGTTGATGATCGCACGGGCGTTGCACACTTTCACGACAATTAGCTAGGGATCGATTCTGATGAGCGGTGCGGTCGCGGTTTGTCGACTGGTAGCTGTGCCGACCGTGATCACTAAAGTCAGATTAGGTCCCGTGTTCACATTCGCAGGCAGAGTGATGTCCACCTGATCAAAACCCGGCATCCTAGGGTTGAACATGACATTGTAGGGTGTAATGTCAGTGGTCCCGATGGTCACTTTCACCGAACCTGCCAACTGTGAACGAAGACCAGTGACCATGATCTCAAGCTTGGTTGGCATGAGCACGCTATTCTGATCCGGCGACATGAGATTGAATGGCTCGGCTTGGCATGGAAAAGTTATCCCGTTGGTTATGTTACAAACCGCAGCGCGCCCGCCGGGACCATTCGTGGTTGTAAAGACATCCGGCTGCGCGGCGACAATTACCACGAGCCCGCGAATCACCGTGTTCGTGGGACGAACGGCTGCATCGTCGCGAACGTTGATTACCACCGCATAGCTGTTGGTTCCCGTGTTGGCAGGCAACCCAATTGGCACCACAAAGCTGATCGCCGTCGGAGTAACCTTGTAGAGTCCGCACGCGGCCCCGCCAATCGACATCGAAACGCCGTTTAGTTCGGTAGGCAGCGACGGTGATCGTTCGGATTCAGAAGCACTGTTATTGGGGACCATCGCGATCGATTGCGCCAGGCTGGCGGTCGATTGCACGATCGCCAGTTCGCCCGCGGCCAAGCCAAGTGGAACATAAGGCGTTGGACTGCCAGTCGGACTGCCGGTGGGGCTCGGGCTCGGAGATGGTGACGGACTTGGGCTGCCGCTGGGACTCCCACTCGGACTTGGCGTCAACACTGCAACCAAACTGGCGCCGGTAAACATCGAGATCGAGGCAGTGGACTCTGTAGTAACGTCTGGCGAGAAATGGTAATAGGCTTCGATCGAACCATCGGGGTTGCCGCCACCGAGTTCCGTGCCGGCCAAAGAGAACGCCATGCGTTGTCGCGACTTGCTCGGGAAAGCGCGGATCCCGCCCGTCAAACCGCCAGGAATATTCGTGATGCGGGTGAACGGACCGGTTGATTGCACTGGCATCGGCGTCAGAAAGACTTGCGCTGCGCGCGACGGATTCAAACCGTTGCTGTCTGGGTCGGCCGTTGTGGCCGCGGGAAACGTCCCATCAGATTTGAAGTTCAGCGCCGATGTGAACATGACGGATCCCGGGCTCAATGAGGTGTTGTAGTCAGTGAATGTCGGAAAGTGGACGATGTCGCCCGGCGCCGCCAGCGCGCGGAGTCCAATTTGAACGAAGGCATCGGCGACGATGTCGTAAACGAAGGGCGCATAGAACAAAGTATTGGTCCCATTCGCTTTGGGATCGCCGGCCAGCGATTCGAACGCGAGCCATTTTCCATCGCGACTGAGACGGCGGCCCACACTGAAAACGTTCGATGTCGCTCCGGTCGTGACGTTATCTTTCGTCTTGGTAACCTGCTTCAACCCGCTTACTGCGGCCCCGTTATACGTGGCCACGTACACTTCGGCGTTGTTTAGCCCGCCACCGTCGTCATTGTTGCCGGTCAGGTTGGCGTCGGAAATAAAAGCGAGGACATACGAACTCCCTGATCCGGCGAGAGACGGATTCTCGTTAAAGACCGGGTTGATCAGCCTGCCTGAAGAATTGAACGTATCCGCAGTGCTCGTCACCTGCGTGAAAATACCTGTTCCGCGATTGAAGAGAAAGATCTCCGGATTTCCGTCGGCGTTTCGATTGGTGGAACTGCCGCATGCGCCGCTAGCACAAAGATCGCGCGTCGAAACGAACGCGAGGACTTGGCCATCGTCACTGATCGTGGCGTCGCGATTGTCGTCGGCGACCCGCGGAGATGAAGTCGTTGTCCCGGCCACTGGTGGCTGGCTGGCTGCGGTATTCGTAATCCTGGTAAAGGCGCCAGTAGAAAGATCCTGAAACGGAACGTCGGCGCCAGTAGTCAGATCAACATCGGAAACGGGCGGCACCTGATAGGTCCAGAGTTCCTGATTCATGTCCAGGTTGGTTGGAGCACCGGGATCAGTACCGTCAAAGCTCGCTGGCGTAACCGGCGCATTCGAGCTGAAGACGATCGTGTACGTTCGTTTGCCCGCAACCAACGACGGCTCAAGGCTGAT
>DATGVD010000610.1:0-4224 GCA_035300785.1 Pyrinomonadaceae bacterium
TAATCACCGGCCCGCCGGGCGCCGGCGCTACGACATAGTTCTGTAGATCGTAAATCGTATTGCTCTGACCCATCGCGCCCTTGGGGATGACTTCGTCGATCTTCACGTGGAATGGATCGAATTGTTCGCGTGGCAACGACAGCAGCTTGCGCATCGTGGCGACATATCCGCGGTATCCTTTTTCAAACGCCGTCCACTGAGCGGCCAGGGTGCAAACGCGCCGCGCATTATCATCGCGATTCAAATCCCGGTCCGCCTGCGAAAACGTCTTCGGCTGTGATTCGCAAAGGGCGCGTTGCTTTACGAGGGCGCGTTGCAGCGCCGCCAGCTCGATCGAGAATTGATCGAGGTCGCTCTGCCAACGCGATCGGCCGCGACCCAGCGCATTAAAGAAAGCGTCAGTCAACGCATTGCGCAAGGGCGGCGAGATATCTTTTCGCTGAAGCTGCTGCAAAAGAATATGCAGCACATTCAGATCGCTGTTACGCAGATGCAGTCCGGCGCGTTCGTTGCCATCAAAATCAAGCAGCGCCGTAGGGTAATCCAGGCTTTGGCCGTTCAGGTAATACGATTGCGACGCGGTGGTCGTGATCGGCGGCACCAGGGGATTGACTCCTTTGAGCGAGTAATCCAGCAAGAGCCGTCGCTTGGTGATTACGTGATGTCCACCGCCGGCGGCGCTGCCAAGCAGCTTTACCAGATTGAAACCCTGGCTGATTACGCGCTCGTCGGTGTTGAAGCCATGGTCCGAGACGATGATGAGCGCGGTTTCCGCGGCCATCGGACTCTTTTCAATCGCGGTCCAGACGCGGCCCACCACGGCGTCGAGTTCGCGCAATACCTCCAAAAGAGAATCGCGATCGTTATTGTGATGGGCGGTGTGATCGAACGACATAGCCAGCAGGTCCAGGTAGCGCACCCGCGGGTCGTTCAGTTTCGCTTCCAGTTCGCGTTCGGCTTGATCGAAGACGATGCTCCGGACTTCAAAGCCGCTCAGGAGTTCCGTGGCCAGGCGCACCGGATGTTTCAGGAAATGCTCCTCACCGGCGTTCTTCAGGGTCGCGAGCCGTGGGCCGCGCTGATATAGCTGATAGCCCTGAACGCGCTCGTAGCTGTCATACGCATCCAGTAACAAGCGCACGCCGACTGAGTCGAGCACCTCGGTTCCCGGCATGTCCACGCTGCCGCCGGTTGCCTGTTGGGCGTAGAACGGAATGAAATTCAGATAGTCGTAAGCGTGCAGCATGGCCCGGTCGAATTCTACGTTGCCTTTGATTTGCAGATGCTGGCCCGTATCGATCAGCGACCATGACGGCGCCGAGAGGCTCATCCCGCGCACGTAGAAATTCGTGATGCGCGTGCCGTTTTCATAAAAGACGTGATCGAACCACGGCAAGCGACTCTTGCCGGTTTCGGGATCGGTTTCGCGCGCGAAGCGGTCGACCATTTCGTAAGGCAGGCCGTCGATTTTAATCACAACTACGCGCCGGGTTTGCGCCTGCGCTGAGATCCCTGAAGCGACCATCAGAAAGAACATCGCGACGAACCTGAATAGCGATATGCTGACTCTCGGCAAGACGGAACTCCTTAGCTGTCGATTTGCAATTTTCATTTTGCAATTTTCACTTCGCAATCCATGCCTTCGCTTTTCGTGAGCCGGACATCGCAAATTGAGAGGTGCAAATTGCAAACCGTCCGGCGCCTCCCGTCACGGCTGACCTATTTGATTGCGAAGTGATTCCGCCTCGGCGGGTTTCATCCGGCTCTCTTCCGTCACAGCTTTGCGGAGGCGCTCGGCAATAGCGACGCGCCACTCCGAAGTAGCTTGTTCGCTCTGATAGAGACGCAGGAGCTCGTTCCTGGCGGTCTTGTTATTGATTCGGGCCAGCGCATCGAGGCAAAGCCGGCGCGCCTCGGCCTCGCTGGTACGCCCAAAGATCAACGCCGCGGCGCGCGCCGCCTGTTTGTCAGCGCTCGATCCGTTGTCAACGAGGAATCTGAGCGAGCGCGTCACGTTGGTCATGTCCCAGGCGACTTCGATTTGCGGGGACGACTTTGCTGCGTCGCGCAAAATTCGCGTGTGATTTTGAATGCGCCGGGCCAGCTCCATGCGCGCCGAAAGTTCCGGCGTAGCAGTTTCACGATGAACGTATCGGCCAAACGTCAACACGTTCCCCAGGCTGAAGAAGAGCCGGGCCGCGCGGCCGTGCTCGAGTGGCACCATCTCGGCGCGGCGATCTCGTTCGATCTTCGCCGGCAGTCCTTCGGGCCGGCGCGCAAAGTCGATTAACGAATCGTACTGCTGTCGCGCCAGCCGAATCTCAGTTTCGCTGTCGTTCGACAACGGATTGACCGAGACGTTTTCCAGCCGGTGTTCGATTTCGTTCTTCAGTCCCGGATCGATCGACCCATTGAACGCCAGCAGAAGTTTCAGTTCGGAATAACTGCGCAGACGTGACGGTTGATTCACATCCATTCCGCGACGGCCGGTAATCCAGTCGTAGGGCGCGCGGGCGAGAAAAAATACGGCGTGGCCTACAGGCGAAGGCGGCAGGACGTACTTCGCAACGTCGCGCAAGATCAGGCGCGTGAACTCGCGGCGCTTCGGATTGAGGCCGTCGCGAAAGTCGATCAGCAGCGCGGGAATCTTTGGATGATCGAGGCCATAAAGCGCCAGCGGAACCATCTCGATTGGGCGGGCCTGCGGATCGCCCGCGTTTGTCGGACGGCCGTCCCGGTCGAAGTAGCGCTTCTGCGAGTAACCGCGCCAGTTGCTCAACCTCTGGTCACTCCACGGGTCGGCGATGTTCAGGAAGCGGCCGTCAAAATGCCGGTTCGCCTGTGTTTCCCGATCACTTTTCGCGATCCAGAGCAACGCGTGCGTCGCGCTTCCATCGGGCATGACGAGCGGTTCGAAATACAGACCCTCGGCTTCGGCTCGCTGCCTCAGCAGCTCCCAGTTATGTCCGCTGGTATCGATGGTGTCCTTGGAATACTTCGCGACGGCGCTGTGAAAATTCGCCAGCCCGAACAGACCGCCAGGGATTTTTCCTGACAGAATCAGCCGCGCGCGCATTTCGAGCATTTCTCTGGCCGTGAATGCCGGCGCGCGGAGCAGAGGGCTTTCCCGGTCGTCAACGACCAGGTTGGTCTTTAGCAACGACTCTGTGCCGGCAGGCGTTTGGCGGCTGGCCAGCAGCTCGCCCTCAGCGCGCGATCGCTGGCGCCCGCGATCGTAAACTGAAACTATCGAAAGCGCCTGCGCCACGTGCGCGCTGTGATAGTCGGAAGAGTTGCGCCGATAACTGCGGCTGGCTGCCCTCAGCGGAATTCCGAAATTGTCGAGCAGGATGTCTTGTAGCCCCAGCCGAAAAATGTTGTTCCAGGTCTGGCGGTCTGCGTTGGCCAGATCGATCAGTGGAGCCGGCGCGCGATTGAAAGAGCGAGCCTGGTTTCCGATGTGCTGGTAAAGAAAAGGAACCGCGGCGGCGATTCGTTTCAGCAGCTTCGGTTCGGTGTAAGTGAGCATCCACACATAGCGTAGACGATCGTTCTCTGCGTCGTTATCTCCCAGCGTATCGCGCACGACGGAGATCAGCGGAACCTCCGGCGCCGGTCTGCCGCTCGCGCGCAACCCATCCGCTCGGCCGAAGATCGTCAACAGTTCAGCGCCGCCGGCCAAAGACAGACGCTCGACACGAAACTGCGATTGGGTTGGGCTGGCAGCGCCGGCTTCCTTTGATGGTTCCTCGCCGCGCGCTTCATTTGTGATCGCTTCGGCGGTGGCTCGCTCGCCCAGGGGTGCTGCGAGAAGCTGGGCCGGCTTTGCGGCGTCAGGGCGTTCGGTGTCAGGAACTCTCGTCGCCGGTTTTGAGGTTAAGCGATTGGCGGATTGCGCCCAGGCGGCCGTCTGGCCGGAAAGAGCCAGCAGCAGGAGCAGAAAGAAGAGCCGGCTCCCCGCGCGGTTTCCCAAAACAAAAGCCCGTCCGGGCATGAAATCGTTCCGATTCTCCATGTCTTGAGAAACGCTCCAGAAGGAGCGACTTTGCGGCGGATCGCTAACCACCGCGCGGTGAGGAGAGATGCCTCGAGCTAATTCCAGAGCGGTTTTTGGCAGCGATCTCGTTCGCATCATCAAGCAAAACCGATACTGAGCAACGGACGTGCCAGGTCGCTTACTCAACGCGGCCCGTTCGCTTGCGTCGCCCGCGTATTGGTCTGACT
>DATGVD010000611.1:0-5168 GCA_035300785.1 Pyrinomonadaceae bacterium
GCTTAATTTCAAATAAGAAATGATTTGCGCTTGATGAATAGGCGCTAATGCTTCAATAGCCTTGAGTTCAACTACTACCGTGTCTTCTACAACCATATCAAGGCGATATCCAGCCTCCAGTCTTACGCCGTCATAAACGACCGGTAGAGGGACTTCGCAGGAGACTCTGAAACCTCGCTTTATCAATTCGCGTTTCAAGCAGGCGGCATAGGCACTCTCAAGCAAACCGGGTCCTGGCGCCGAATGGATCTTCATTGCGGCGTCAACAACGGCTCCGCTTATTTCATTCTTGTTCAATGCCTATTCTTCTCTGTGTCCTCTGTGGTGAAATTGATTCTTTCTCGCACCGCATAGATCGCCTTCGCCTGCGATTCGTGATAAGTGCGCACCTGCATCTCCGCTAAAAGGCCCATCAGGAAAAACTGAATGCCCAGCACCAGCATGACCATGGTCAGCACCGGCAAGGGTGTCTGAACAAAGTCCGCGTGGTGCGGCCAGTTGGCGTACTTCATCACGAACGCGAAGACGGCGCACAAAAGCGAGAGCAACATCGTCAACAACCCCGCCCAGCCGAAGACATAAAGCGGCTTCGTCTGGTATGAAGCCATGAACTTGATCGTCATCAGATCAAAGATGACCTTAATCGTGCGCGACAATCCGTATTTTGATTTGCCCATCGTCCGGGCGTGATGCTCAACCGGAATTTCCGTGACGCGCGCTCCCGACCATGAAGCGTAGATTGGAATGAAGCGATGCATCTCGCCGTAAAGCTGAACGTCGGCAAGTGATTCACGACGATAGGCTTTCAACGAACAGCCATAATCATGCAAGGGGACACCGCCAATCCACGAGATCATTCGGTTGGCAATCATCGAAGGAATCTTGCGCGTGATTAGTTTGTCCTGACGGTTTTTCCGCCAGCCCGAAACGACGTCGTAGCCTTCATCGAGTTTATCGAGCAGACGCGCGATATCGGCCGGATCGTTTTGCATGTCGGCGTCCATCGGAATCAGCACGCGGCCACGCGCCGCATGAATGCCCGCGGCCATCGCCGGCGTCTGGCCATAGTTTCGTCGCAGAGCGATCACGCGCACGCGCGAATCTTTCGCGGCAAGTTCGCGCAGGACGTTCAGACTTCCATCGCTCGAACCATCGTCAACGTAAATGATCTCGGCCGTGCGTCCGAGTTTTTGCAGCGCCTCGTCCAGTCTCGCGTGCAATGGCCGAAGGTTCGGCTCTTCATTGAAGACTGGAAGAAAGATCGAGACCTCCGGCGGCGCGTCATCAAGCGATGACGCCGGGTGGTTACGCAGAGTATCTTCGGTTTCGGGGTAGACTGTTTTCATTGATCCGGTCGGCGCGCGACGCATATCGCCGACACGCCAAAGGGAAAACGCATCTTTCGCAGCCACCAACTCTCGGCGCCAAGCACGCGCCCAAGCAAACCATTCAGCGCCCCGATGTTGATGTTATTCTCCGAAGCGGGACGCAAACCAGTCACGCGCATTATGAATCGGCCGAGCAAGATCGGTCCGAAGAACGTGATGTTCGCGTAAGAAGCGCGCTCGACCGTCAAGCCTGCCGCGGTTAGCCTTTCTTGCAGTTCTGCCAGGGTGTAACGGCGACGGTGATGGCTGATGTCATCCTGCACTCCCCACAAGAACATGAAGGCCGGCACAAACAGCAAGGCGCGCCCGCCGGGTCGCAACACGCGAAACATTTCGCGCAATCCGGCAACATCATCGTCGAGATGCTCGACGACATCAAGGCCGGTTACCAGATCAAACTGCGCGTCTTCATACGGCAAACTCTCGGCAGCTCCTTGCCTGACTGAGCCCAGTCCGCGCGCACGACAGAACTCCAGCGCTTCGGCGGAAACGTCAACTCCCTCGGCCACGCCAAACTCTGCGAGCATCTGAAGATTCGCGCCTGTGCCGCAGCCCACGTCGAGTATCCGCGGACGTTGCCTGCCGATTTCGCGGCAGACGCTTTCAACCCAACTGGCGATGATCCGGCGGCGACCGACGAACCACCAGTGCCGGTCCTCTACCTCCCGCATGATCGCGTAGGTGTGCGCCTGCATCTCGCGCGGCAAGGCATTGGTGACACTGTTTGCGGTCGTGGCCATTACAGGGTTTGCGGCTCTGCCGCCTGATGTGCGGTAAGGCTTTGCCTTACCGATCAAGATTCATCTTCTAATCACGGCGAGGCTGCGCCTCGCGCCGGAGGCGTAGCCTCCTCAGAGAATAGACTAACTAGTCGGAAAGGCAGAGCCTTTCCGCACATCGGGCGGCAAAGCCGCGCTTTCGCGAAACCACTCCACGAATTTCTCAATTCCCGCTTCAATCTGGGTCTGGGGATTATAGCCGAGCAGCCGGCGCGCTTTCGTGATATCGGCAAAGGTTTGCGGGACGTCGCCCGGTTGTCGTGGCTGCCGATCGATTTCGGCGCGCATGTCCAGAGCGGTCTCCAAAAGCGAAATCAATTCACGCAACTCAACCGTGCGCGACTCGCCGAGGTTTATGACTTCATATTTGCTCGCGTCGTAATCGATCGCCGCGCGCACGCCGCTGATGATGTCGTCAATGTAGGTGTAGTCGCGGCGCGTCGTGCCGTCACCGAAAACCGGAACTGGCCGGCCCGCGCTGATCAGTTTCGCAAATTTATGAATCGCCAAATCGGGCCGCTGCCGCGCGCCGTAAACGGTGAAGAAACGCAGGCACACGATCCGCAGGTCGTATAGATGAGCGTAAGCGTGACAAAGCAACTCTCCCGCGGCTTTCGTCGCGGCATAAGGCGAGATCGGATTGAAGATCGGATCGTCTTCGCTGAACGGAACCTTCGCGTTAATTCCGTAGACCGAGGATGACGAACCGAAAATGAATTGCCTGACGCCGTTCGCGCGCGCCAGTTCCAGCAGGTTCAAGGTGCCGTTGACATTTGTCTCGACATACAGCCGCGGCTGTTGGAGCGAAGGCCGCACCCCGGCGCGCGCGCCCAGATGCACGATGCAATCGTAGCGGGCGTTTGCAAACGCGCGCTCCAGGGCCGCGCGATCGCGAAGGTCGACTTCGATGACTTTGAAATTGGGATTAGCCAGATGCGCGCTGATGTTCTGGCGCTTGATCGACGGATCATAAAAGTCGTTGAAGTCGTCGACGACGGTGATATTCCACGCGTCCTCGCCAAGCAACTGATCGACGAGATGCGAACCAATGAATCCCGCCCCGCCGGTGATTAGGATGTTCTTCATGCTCTTTTATGGAGTGCGCTGACTAGTCAGCGCTTTCCAAAGCGGCGACTAGTCGCCGCACTCCAAATCACTTCGTCGCATATATCCAGAGATGCCAGCCCCAGCGCGATGCCAGCGCCGATTCGATCGGGCGCGGCAGGAGTCCGCCAATCAGTGGAATGAAACGCTGGTTAAGAAAGTAAGCGCGCAACTCGACTTCGCGAAAGTCTTTGAACAGCTCGCGCGCGGCGCGCCGCGAATAAACGCGCGCCAAAGGATTTCCCGCGCCGTCAGTGCTCTGACTGAGAAATTCATCCGATGAAAGATAGCCGTTCGTGCTCGCCCGCAAAAGTTGCGCATGGTCGCGCAGCGATTCTACCGGCTCTCCGGTCAAGCGACTGACTATCCTGATCCCGTTTTCTGTTTTCAGCAATCCGGCGCCGGCCCGGCGCAGCACCCGGATGCCGATGCGATAGTTGTAGCTGCCGCGATGATACAGCATCACCATCGCGCGCCCGTCGGGTTTCAATACGCGATGAATTTCGCGCACGGCGAGGGCGGTGTCGGGGGTGTGGTGCAAGACGCCATGCGAGTAAACCAGATCGAACGAATCATCCGCGAAATCCAGGTTCTCTGCATCCGCCGTGCGAAAGGCGCCGCGCAAGCCGAGCAGTTCGAAATGTTTTCTGGCCAACTCAACCGCCGCGTCGGTCAAATCAACTCCCGTATAGTCGGCGCCGGCTTTGGCGAATTGGGCCCCGTCAGTTCCCAATCCGCAACCGATTTCCAAAACGCGCAACCCGCGCGCGCCCGCAAAATCCGCGGCCTCGGGGATGTGCCACTCCTTCGCATAGCGATGCGCATCGACTCGCGCAAAGAATTCCCGCGTGCCCATCTCGGCATCGCTGAACTTAGTGCCGCAAGGATGTGCCTGCCAAAAGGCGCGCACGCGTTCTTTCAGCTCTGCGTTGGCATCGGCTTTGTGACCTGGGTCGAACATCTTTCCTGCGTCGGTTCATTATACATAGCTGTATCGCGGAAGGCGTTCTTAACCGCAGAGGGAGCAGAGGAAAAACTCCGCGGCCTCTGCGAGGTCCTCGGCGCCCTCTGCGGTGAAGTTTTGAGAACTGAATCAGTTGTTCAGCCGTGGACTTCTGACTTGTCGCTCGGCTACGATAACGGAGTTTGGCTCATGATCACTTTTCAGATTGCAGGTTATCTGACGGAATTCACGGGCGGCCGCGCGGACATCCAGCTGGATGGCTCGCCGGCGACGGTCGGCGATGCCCTGCAAGAACTCTGGAGGGTCCACGCCGGGCTGCGCGATCGCGTGCTGACTGAGCAAGGGCACGTGCGGCCGCACGTCAACGTGTTCGTCAACAGTGAAGTCGTGCGCCGCGATCAGGTGTTGCAGACTGAGATTAGCGGCGACACCGAGATTTGCATCATGCCGGCAGTGAGCGGCGGGGCAGTAGCCCGAGCAAAGGCGCGGCAGGATTTCAGCCGGAACAACCCGCACGCGGCTGCCGTATGACCTAACAACTATGTTCTGTCCAGGCTGCGGATCAGAGGAACGACAGGCGAGCCAGTTTTGCCGCGCTTGCGGCACTGATTTGCGCGTCGTGCGGGTGAGTCTCGAACGGCCTGACTCGATCACCGCGTCCGCCGTGTCTGCTCGCGAAGATATTGGCCGCGCGGTCGCCGCAAAGATTCGCGAAGTCGAGGACGCTGGCGAATTGAAACAAGTAGCGGAAGACGTCTTGCCGCAGATCGAAAAGTTTCTTGAGTCGTACGAGGAAAAGCGTTTGCGACGCGTGCGTATCGGAGTGGTGACGGCCGCTGCAGGTCTGGGCGGGGCCATCTTTATGGCGTTGATGTCCGCCTTTATCCGGGACGCCGACGCGCTACTCGGAGTTGCAGGTTTGGGGGTGGCCAC
>DATGVD010000612.1:0-3427 GCA_035300785.1 Pyrinomonadaceae bacterium
CAGATCGCGCGAGACCGAGATTGGCCCGCGCGGCATTGATTCGTGCGACCGCCGCACGTAGATCGTAATTTTGGATCATCGCTGTCCGGACCAGTTTCTGTAGCTCTTCGTCCTTGAAAACTTCAAACCACTTGAGGTCGCCCATAGAAGTCTGATCAGTTGGAGCAACGGCGTCGGCTCCGCGAAATGTGTCAGGCGTTTTGACAACCGGACGCTCGTACTTCTTTTGGCCAGCCACACTGCTCGCCAACAAACTAACGACGACCGCGGCAACTATGAATCGCTTCGTTATCGCTTTCTTCAAATGAAGTCTCACAGCCACTCCTTCTTAATCCCCTGTCGCAGGCTCCGGTGTCGGAGAACTAATTTCGGGCGTATGTTTCCTGCTGAATCTCATCGTGAACTTTTCCACCAAATAGAAGGTAGCCGGAATAATGAAAATCGCGATGGACGTGGCCGCCAACATTCCAACTATCACGACCGTACCCAGGATGCGCCGCGACGCCGCGCCCGCGCCTGAAGCAACCCATAAAGGAGCCGATCCGAAGATGAATGCGAACGAGGTCATCAGAATTGGCCGCAAGCGCAAACGTGCTCCCTCGAGCGCTGCGTCAATCAGGTCGCGACCCTTTTCCAATTCCGCCTTGGCAAACTCGACAATTAAGATCGCGTTCTTGGCCGCGAGACCGATCAGCACGATTAGTCCAATCTGAGCATAGACATCGAGGTCATAGCCGCGCAGCCAGATGCCGAGAAACGCGCCAAAGATCGCGATCGGTATCGTCAGCAGAACCGAGAACGGTAGCGACCAACTCTCGTAGAGCGCCGCCAAAATCAGGAACACAAACACCAGCGACAGACCGAAGACCCTCGTTGTTGTTCCCGATGCCTGCCTCTCCTGATACGAAAGATCGGACCAGTCATAACCGATTTCCGGCGGCAGCGTCTGCTTTGCCACATCTTCGAGCGCAGCCATAGCTTGTCCCGAACTGTACCCGGGCGCTGCCGATCCAATTATCTGGGCCGCGCGATAGACGTTGAAGCGGTTGGTATACTCCGGACCGGAAATCCTGCGCGTCGTCACCAGCGACGAAAGCGGCACCATGTTGCCGTCGTTGTTTCGGACATAATATTGTTCGATGTTGCGGTCGCTGAGGCGCTCCTCGCCTTCTGCCTGCAAGAAGACGCGCCATTGTCTGCCGAAGCGATTGAACTGATTCAGAAAGAGACCGCCGAGGTAGGCCTGCATCGTTTGATACACGTCCGCTACCGCGACTCCCTGTTTAAGCACCTTGTCACGATCCACATCGGCGTATAATTGCGGTGAACTCGCCGAGAACTGAGAGCCGACTCCGGCCAACTCGGGTCTCTGCCGCGCGGCCGCGAGAAACTTTTGCAAATTCTGATCTAGAAGTTCGACAGACCCGCCGCTGCGGTCCTGAAGCCATAATGAAAATCCCCCTGAGTTCCCCAGCCCGGGAATCGCGGGCGGACTGAAAGCAAAAGCCATCGCCTCAGGAACTTCACTCGCGAGCCTGGCGTTGATGCTCTTCAGAATTTCCTGGGCCGTCTGCTTGCGCTCGCTCCAGGGTTGCAACGAAATAAAGCAGAAACCGTTGTAGCTCGCCGAGACTCGATTCAACAGACTGAATCCGTTAATGCTGGTAACGAACTGCACGCCGTCCGTTTGCTTCAGAATCGTTTCGACTTTGCGCGAGACCTGGTCCGTCCGTTCGAGCGACGCCGCGGGCGGAAGTTGAATATTAAGAAAGAGAAAACCGTAGTCCTCTTCGGGTAGAAAGCTGGTCGGTAACCTGTTGCCGACCAAACCATCCACCAGCGCAAATCCACCCAGAATCAACATCGCGATAGCTGCCTTGCGAATTAGTCCGCGGCTTAAGCTGACATAGCCATGTGTAGCTTTCGCAAACCAGCGATTGAAAGCAGCAAAGGGACGAGCCAGCAGGCCACGCGCTTCCTTGCGGGGCCGCAGCATCAGTGCCGCCAGCGCCGGCGACAAGGTCAGCGCATTGAACGCTGAGATGACAACAGAGACAGCGATCGTGACGGCGAACTGTTTGTTCAAGCGCCCTTGAATTCCGCTGACCAACGCCACCGGGATAAAGACTGAGGCCAGGATGAGCGCGATGCTAATGACAGGCCCGGATACCTCTTCCATCGCCCTAAACGTCGCATCGCGCGGACTCATGCCATCCTCGATGTGATGCTCGACCGCTTCTACGACAACGATCGCGTCGTCGACCACTAATCCGATCGCCAACACGAGAGCGAAAAGCGAAAGCGTATTGATCGAGAAGCCAAGGAACGGAAAGACAGCGAACGTTCCGATGAGGGACACAGGAACCGCGATCATTGGTATCAACGTCGCCCGCCAGTTTTGCAAAAAGATAAAGACCACTAGGAGCACTAGAACAATTGCAATCAGTAGCGTCTGAACGATCTCCCTGATGCCTTCAGTAACCGAGCGAGTCGTGTCGAGTCCAACCGCATAATCGAAGTCGGCGGGAAATCGCTGTTTCAGATCCTCCATGGTCTTCTTCACACCGTCGGCCACGGCCAGCGCATTCGACCCAGGTGCCTGAAACACGGCGACGATGCCCGCAGGCTGCCCGCCAAAACGCGCGACCTGCTGGTAGTTCTGCGCGCCGAGTTCAATCCGCGCTACATCCCTGAGCCGCACGACCGAGCCGTCCGGATTTGAACGCACCACTACCTGGCCGAACTCTTCCGGAGTCTGCAGGCGCCCCTGCGCTCGCAGGGTGTAGGTCATCTCCTTTCCCTTCGGCGCGGGCTCAGCTCCGACCTGGCCGGCGGGATTAACTGTGCTTTGTTGCTGGACCGCACGCGCAAGATCAGGAACGGTCAACCCAAGTTTCGCCAGCAGATCCGGTTTGACCCAGATGCGCATCGCGTAGTCGCTGGCGCCGAACAGGCGCACCTCACCCACGCCCGGAACACGATAGAGAGCATCGTTGATGTTTATGTTGGCGTAGTTCGCCAGAAAGAGTGAATCGTGAGTTTGATGCGGCGAATAGATTGCGATGGCCAGCGTCGGGATGCCTGTTGACTTGCGCATGTTCAGGCCGAACTGGTTAACGTCCGCGGGAAGGTTTGGCTGCGCCTGCGCCACCCGGTTCTGTACGTTGACCTGATCGATGTTCGGATTCGTGTCGATGTCAAAGGTCACGGTGAGAGTCATCGTGCCGTCGTTCGCATTCGTCGATTGCATGTAGAGCATGTTGTCAACACCGCTCATCTGCTGTTCGAGCGGCGTTGCAACTGATTGCTCGATCGTCACCGCATCGGCGCCGGTGTAGGTCGTGTTGACGATGATCTGCGGCGGTACGATTTCCGGAAACTGCGCCACCGGTAGCCCACGCATCGCGACGAGGCCGCCGATGACTGT
>DATGVD010000613.1:0-3033 GCA_035300785.1 Pyrinomonadaceae bacterium
GTGCTTCGTCTTCTGGGCCGCGGTTGATTGCGCAAGAGCCTGCGCGCGCCCCCGATAATCCGCATAGCCTTCAACGATCGCGTGGTAAATTAAGACGCCGACCGTAATGGCGCCATCGGCGGTCGGGTGCGTCAGGTCGCCGCCGACCAGATGATGCCGGCCCTCGTGCCAACGGGCCATCGTCCCTTCTCCGCCCATCGCCGCGAACAGGTTCAGAAAGCCGCAGCCGGTATCGCGGGCGACGCGATGCTGCATCTCGACGATTTTGGGAATTGAGTCGAGCGTGGTGACTTGTCCTCCCGCCGCGTGCTTTCCGCGATCCATCGGCGAGACGATCAGAATCGAGACCGTGGGCAGCGCCGCGTGCACTCGTCGCACGACTTCGCGCAAGTCCCGTTCGTATCGCGCCATTTGATCGTCGGAAGCGTATTCGCTCTCGTTCGTGCCGTAGTTGAGAATCAGCAGATCGGGCTGGCGATGTCGCAACTGTTCGGCCCAGTGCGGTTCGTTCATCACGCGCGCGAGCAAGCCCGCATAAGCACCATTCACGCCCAAACTATCGTAAACAACCCCGGGCCCGTCGTTCTCCAACACGGCGCCAAACATGCGGACGCCCCCGGACACGGTCTTGATTTCGAAAGTGTTCGCGCCGGGCCTGGCGGCTTTGATTTCCCGGAAGGCTGACTTTGCGGCATCGGTGTCTGTGGAAATTATCTGGCTCGAATCGCCGTTGACGCTGACGCTAAACTGTCCGCCGCCGGGTTGCGCAAGGTAGTAGATGTCCGCACTCGAAAAGTTCTTGCCGGTGTCGCCGCTCGTGGCCGGGCCGAAACGCGTCGACTTGCCCGCTGACGGGTGAAAAGTCACGCCCCCGAGGCCGAACATTCCATCCTTCGTCATCGGGTTCATCAAAGAGTCGCCGGTCCAGCCGCCGCTGGACGTGAAGGTGATCGACTGATGTCCGTACCACTCCCAGGGCCGATCAACCAGAATGAATCCGTGGCCTGCGTCACCGAACCTTTCTTGCAACAGGCGGCGCGCCGTTCCCGTTATGCCGTCGTTGGTGATCGGCGAGTCGCCATAGTGAGTGATGCGGGTGATCGCGCCCGACTGTTTGGCCTCGGTATTAGCCAGCGCAGCGTAAAAATGATCGAGAGCGCGCGCGGGATCGTCGATCAAGCCGGCCGCGCAGGGATCAGCCGGGTCGCGCGCGGTTGGCGCGTCCGAGGTTGGCACGGTCGATGTTCCCATCACCTCAGGCGCACTGCGGTTTGATTTGAAGGAGATCAGCTCGCGGACATCGGGGAGCATCGCTTTGTAGTCCTGGCCTTTCCGACTGAGCGGCCTTTGCAGACGCGGAAGCAACAGAGGCAAAGCAGCGAAGAGGAGCACCAGACAAATCGTTCTCCCGGTCTTGCCGGGAGCAAACCCAAACCTGCGCGCCGACCCGATCGTGTTTTCAGAAGTTGCCATAGATAAACTGTGCCTCAGCGCCCGCGACGTAGTAGAGCCCGAGCGCCATGCTGATGATCAGAACGGCTTGCGCCGGCGAAGGCAGCCACGACCACGCGCGGCGGATGCGCTCGAACGCGTTGGTTGGCGCCCAATGCGCCACGTAACCAAGGATCAGAATAGACACGACCGGAAGGGCGAGATTGCCGGCGGCAAACTGCATCGCTCCGAGTCGCCGGAAGATGTCGATGGTGTGCGACAGGGTTTCTGCGCGAAACACGACCCATGTCAAACAAACAAAGTGGAACGTTACGACTGTCGCCAGAGTCTTTGACCACCACGAGTTCAGTGGCTTCCATTGCTTTCGCTGGCGCAATGCGCCCCACGCGTGATGCGCCGCCAGCCCCAGGCCGTGCAGCGCACCCCAGACGACAAACGTCCAGGCCGCGCCGTGCCATAGCCCGCCGATCAAAAACGTCAGGATCAAATTGCGGTAAAGATTGAGGCGCCGTTTTCGGATCCCGCCCAACGAGACGAAGACGTAATCGAACAGCCAGTTGGAAAGCGTAATGTGCCAGCGGCGCCAGAAGTCGCGCAGAGACGTAGCGCGGTAAGGCGCGTTGAAATTTGCGGGCAGTCTGAAGCCCAACAGCAGCGCCGACCCGATCGCGATATCCGTGTAACCGGAAAAGTCGCAGTAGATTTGCAAGGCGTAGCCGTAAATCGCAAAGAGCGTCTCGAGCGATGAATAGAGTTGCGGCTGGTCGAAGACTTGATCGACCAGGTTGTTGGCCAGAAAGTCGGCGATGGCGATCTTCTTGATCAGCCCAAGCATGATCAGAAATAGGGCCTGCGCGCCTTCTTCATTGGTCAAGTTCGGCCTGGCTCGAAATTGCGGCAGCAAGTCTTTCGCGCGCGCCAGCGGCCCCGCGATGATCGTGGGAAAAAAGGCCACGAAGGTCAGGTAGTCAACGAAGCGCCGCGTTGGTTCAATAGTGCCGCGGTAAACATCGATGACGTAACTGAGCGAACGAAACGCAATGAACGAAAGCCCGAGCGGCAGCACCAGATTTTCGAGGATCGGAACAGAGCCCTGCCAGCCGGCTTTGTGCAGCAGGTCGGTCAAAGACGCGCTGAAGAAGTTGAAGTACTTGAACAGAAACAGTGCACCGACGTTCAGCAACACGCTCAGGCCCACCAGGGATTTTCGGAGCGTGCGGCTGCACGCCTTGCCGATACCCAGAGCATTCAGAAAGTCGAACGTCGAAATCAGGATGAGCAGGGCGAGAAACTTCGGGTTCCAGAGCGCGTAGAAATAGTAACTGGCGGCGAGCAGGAGCCAGATTCGCGGCAGACGCCACGCCGCGAGCAGCCAGTAAACGAAGAAGACCGCTGCGAGAAATACGAGGTAGTTGCCGTTAGTGAAGAGCATCAGGATTCGATCGTTCGACAGACTCTAGTTTGTCGGACAATTGAAGACCCGGTTAGCGGTGAAGCAACGGTGAGCGTGAAGGAAAGTCACTGCGCGTTACTGTGGATTGCCACAAGACGCGATTGCGCGAGGTGAGGTCAGGGTCGATC
>DATGVD010000614.1:0-2379 GCA_035300785.1 Pyrinomonadaceae bacterium
ATGGTGCGAATCAAGCCGCCCTTGGGGTGCCAGAAAATCAGCCCGGGGCCGGCTTCTTCCTGAATGCTGAAGAGGTCGAGTTCGACGCCAAGCTTGCGGTGATCGCGGCGCTTGGCTTCTTCGATGCGGTGCAAATGCGCGTCCAGCTCTTTTTGGGTGAAGAAAGCCACGGCGTAAATTCGCTGGAGCTGGGGATTGCCTTCCTGGCCCTTCCAGTACGCGCCGGCGACGTTCATCAACTTGAATGCTTGAATGCGCTTGGTGGAAGGAATATGCGGGCCGCGGCAGAAGTCGATGAACTTTCCGGTGGTGTAGAACGAGACCATCGGCTCGGTGGCTTTTTCTTCCACGAGTTCGCATTTGAAAATCTGGTTGCTCTTTTTGTAGAGGGCGAGAGCTTCGGGCTTCGGAATGAGTTTGCGTTCGTTGGGCAGATCCTGCGCCGCGAGCTCGTGCATCTTCTTTTCAATTTTGGCGAGGTCTTCCTGAGTGAACGGCTCATCGCGCAGAAATTCGTAGAAAAAGCCGGTGTCGATCGGCGGACCGATGCCGAGCTTCACATTGGGGTACAACTCCATCACCGCTGCTGCGAGGAGGTGGGCCGCGGAATGCCGAAACACAAAAAGCGAATCGGGATCTTTTTCGGTGAGGATGTGCAGTTTGACGTCATGGTCGAGGGGACGCCGCAGGTCGATCAGTTCGCCTTCACCGTTGTTGGGTGCGGCGACGCGGGCGACTAGGGCTGCATCGGCGAGGCGAGGCGAAATCTTGCGCGCAATATCGGCAGGCGTAGTGCCCTTCGGCACTTCCTGGACGCTGCCATCGGGCAATGTGATGTGAATCTGATCCATGTGCGTGGTCACCTGGAAGGAGAAACACTAAGCTTATCGGCGGTGTCACGCCCGGTCAAGGCGCGCCGGGCGAATCGCGAGCAAGTCGAAACCAGTCGCAATCTGGAACTAAATCAGCGTAACACCCGGAAGCCCGGAGAAGTGCGCGTCCGAGGTGATCAATTTCGCCTGGTGTGCCAGAGCCGTCGCATAGATAATCGCGTCCGCCATCGACAGTTTGTAATCAATACTCAGTGAAGCAGCGGACAGCGCAATCGTCTCCGTGAGATCCACGACTCTCCGCCGCAGTGCTTCCGAAAGAAAAACATTCGCCTCGGTCTTGCCCGCTCGAAGAAGCATAATCTTGAAAACCTCGTAGAGAACGATTGTGGGGACAAAGACCTCGGCGCCCCCTTGAAAGACTGCTCCGAAGGCATCGGCTTTTTCATCGCCGGTGATGTACTCCAGCCAGCCTGAAGAATCCACCAGCACCAGTTCAGAAGCGGTCATTTCGATCCCGGTAGTCATCTTTCCATTTCATGCCTTTGGCGATTCCACGCAACTCCTGGATTGGGCGCGGCTTGCTGAAGCGAATCGTCCCGTCCAAGATGTAAACATTCAATTCCTGGCCGGGCTGTAGCTGAAGCTCTTCCCGCACACGTTTGGGGATGACCACCTGAAACTTGGGTGAGACTTTTACAGTTTCCATCGATTCGTCCTACGCTTATCCTATCGACCTTGATTGTGTATGTCAAGTCTATTATCGAAAGATTATTGCCGTCCAATTGCTATATCGATACAGTTTAGTACGCCAACCTGTAGTTTGATTGCCAGATGTAAGCCAACGTCCCTATCGATGAAAGGTCGAACCGGCCTTCGACCCGCTGCTCAGCGAACCACGTTTCCAAAACTTAATGCGGCGCGTCGGCTTGGACGCAAGCGGAATCATCGGGCAACGCACGTCAAAGTCGTGACGCTTCCTCCATTAAAGATCAACCAGACGGCGCGAGGCAAGCGCAAGTCACCGTCGATAATTGCTATCATTCGTTTGAGGAAACTTCATGCCGCTAAGCGCGAGGATGTTGGTGATCGTTTTTCTAGCCATGCCGCTGCTGGAGCCGGCGGCGCAGGAACCCAAGGTGTTTCCTTTGCCGGACGAGCGCTACAAGACGGACATTCTGCTTGTTGTGGCGCATCCGGACGATGAGGGCGCGGCGACTCCCTATCTGGCGCGGGCGCTCGACGAGCATAAGCGAATAGCGGTTGTGTTCGGGACGCGCGGCAGCAGCGGCGCGAATGAAGCTGGAGCGGAGCAAGCGGCGGCGCTCGGCGCCGTCCGCGAGATCGAAGCGCGGAACGCTCTCATGACACTGGGCATTACCAACGTCTGGTTTCTCGGCGGCAAGGACACGGCATCGCAAAATGTATTGCAGTCGCTGGCAAATTGGGATAACGGCGCTTCGCTCGAGCAACTTGTGCGCTTCGTTCGCCTGACACGTCCGGAAGTCATCCTGACTTTCTTGCCGGGAACATTTATCGGCGAAGACCA
>DATGVD010000615.1:0-2218 GCA_035300785.1 Pyrinomonadaceae bacterium
ATCTTTGGTCCCGATGATGCAGAACCGATTCTGGGAGTCACGGCGCTGGAATCAGTGGGGATCACAATCGACCCGGCCAACCGAACACTGAAGCGCTTACCGGCGATTCCACTAAAATAGAACGTCCTTCAAGCAAAGAGAGAAACCAATGCCAGAGTTTATGAAAGTTGCCCAAACCGACGACATTCCAGTCGGCACCGTCAGAATGGTCGAGGTCAACGGCAAAGAGATCGCCCTTTTCAACGTGGGCGGTTCGTTTCACGCGATCGACAACACTTGCACACATGTGGGCGGGCCGCTCTGCGAAGGTGAACTGAGTGGTGTGGAGGTGACCTGCCCCTGGCACGGAGGCGTCTTTGACGTTACCACCGGCGAAGTGCTTGGCCCACCGCCGGGCCGACCTGTGAATCGGTATAACGTTCGCGTCGATGGCCCGGACATTGAAGTCGAGGTCTAGGAGTTCAACACTAAGTCGCAGAGACACAGAGAACATAAGAGAGCAGTTTTGGTGTTCTTCGTGTCTTTGTGGTGATAGTCTTTTTCAGAATGGAACTAACCCTCAAACCGATCTCGAAGGACGGCATTCCCGAAGCGATCTCAAGAGCCGAGCTTTATCGCTACTTGAACGAGCCGGGGGAAGCTGAATCGATCTGTCGCGATATCCTCGCCGCTGATTCCGAAAACCAAACAGCGCTGCGTCTGCTCGGTCTCTCGATCACCGATCAGTTCGGCGGCCGTCCCGCCGATCGCTACAACGAAGCGGAAACCGTTTTCCAAAGTCTGCGCGACGGATACGAGCGCCTTTACTACGCTGGAATTCTTCACGAGCGGCAAGCGAAGGCTCAACTTGCCGCGGGGCGCTCGCCGCACACGGTCACGCCATTATTCGAGGAAGCGCTCGCTTATTTTGAAAAGGCGGAAGCGATCCGGCCGCCCGGAAATGACGACGCGATTTTGCGCTGGAACCGTTGCGTGCGCATTCTGCAAAGCCGGCCCGGGTCCGATTGGCAAAAACCAATCGAAGCCTTCGACGCCGGCGACAGCCCACCGATCTAACCCCGTCTTTGCCATACAAAGTACTTGACATGACAACGCAGACTGGCTTAGAGTGAGTCTCCAATGACCGCTCGACTCGCCAAATCATCGCCGGAAGAACCGCCCGCGCTGCACGATCGCGCGATGGACAACCTGCGCTACATCCGCGAAACGATGGAGCGCGCTTCGTCATTTACCGCAGTCCCGGGTTGGGGCCAGGTCGCAATTGGCGTCACCGCACTGGTCGCGGCCTACGTGGCGGCGCATCAATCCACGGCTCGCGGATGGCTGGGAACGTGGCTCGCGGAAGCGATCATTTCGCTTTTGATTGCGGGCTGGTTGATGGATCGAAAAGCGCGGGCCTCAGGCACGCCGTTGCTTTCAGGGCCGGGGCGCAAAGTCGCTTTCAGCCTTTCGCCGCCGATGGTCGTGGGCGCGTTCCTGACCGTCGTTCTGTTTCGCGCGGGGTTGACGGGAGCGATTCCGGGAATGTGGCTGCTGCTCTACGGCACCGGCGTCGTCACTGGCGGCATGTATTCAGTCAGCATCGTGCCCGTCATGGGGATCTGCTTCATGGCCATGGGCGCGGCGGGAATTTTCGCTCCGGCTGCGTGGGGCAACTGGCTCATGGCCGCCGGGTTTGGCGGCCTGCACATCGTTTTTGGAACAATCATCGCGAGGAAACACGGTGGCTAAACCGCAAGCGCTAAGGCGCGAACCAGGGAAGGAACAAACCGAGAAGCAGCGTCTGCGCGGAGTGCATGGCGGCGCACCCCAGAGCATGCACGAGATCGATCGCCTGATTCATGAGCGGCTGCGGCTGGGAATTATCAGCGCGCTGGCCGTCAACGAATCGCTTACCTTCAAAGAACTGAAGCACACAGTCAAGACAACTGACGGCAATCTGAGCGTGCATGCGCGCAAACTCGAGGACGCAGGCTACGTTAATTGTTCGAAGACGTTCGAAGGCCGCACCCCAAAGACTGAATATCGTTTGACGGCCGCCGGCCGGCGCGCGCTCGAGCGTTACCTGGATCACATGGAGGCGGTAATCGGCCGGATGCGAAAGCCGAACTAGAATTCGCGGCGCTAAAATTTTTTTGCAGCTCAGCTTTGCTGAGCAAAGCACTTTGCCAAAATTGACCGCTGGAGACAATAGCTGATGTACACCAACGTGAATCTC
>DATGVD010000616.1:0-3391 GCA_035300785.1 Pyrinomonadaceae bacterium
GTTCCAGTAAGCCAGATTAAGCCGGCGCACTTTCGCATCTCCTTTGGCGCCGCCGCCGATTACGGAGTACAGTTGATCGACTACCAGCGCGGGCGACGGTTTCCATTCCGGCGGCAGGCGCGCGATCACGTGCGGCAGGATGTCCGCGTCGTTGACGCGCAAACCGACCCGCACGCCGTATGAAATGAATGACATTCCGTCCGCCCAGACCAGGCGGTCAAGTTTGTCCATTCAAGTTGATGGTCTTCGATATCTTGGGATTCGTTTCATTAACTTCTTTTAGCCACAGAGCAGAAGAAAGAGCATTGGCCACAGATCAACACAGATTTTCACGGATAAGAAGTGTGAGGTTTCGATCTGTGTGTATCCGTGTTCACCCCGTTGAGATAAGTCTTTCTATCTCACGGGGTGAATCTGTGGTTGATCTTGTCTGTTCTCTGTGTCTCTATGGTCATCTGCGCCCTCAAAGGTTCTCGATCAGCACGGGCTCCACGGCTTCAGCCAGGTCAAAGCCGAACACTCGCGCATAGAAATACAGTTCGCCATCCAGCGCCCGCTTGATGTTTTCAGCTCGGCGAAAGCCGTGCTGCTCGCCCTCGAACGCCACATAAGCGACCGGCACGCCTTTCTTGCGCAGCGCTTCCACCATCATCTCTGCCTGGTTTGGCGGCACGACTTTGTCTTCCAGTCCCTGAAAAAAAATGACCGGACAAGACAGGTTTTCCGCGAAGTTAATCGGCGAGCGCTCGAGGTAGAGATCGCGGCGCTCCGGATAGGGCCCGATCAAACTGTCTGAGTAGCGCGATTCGAATTTGTGCGTGTCCTTTTCCAGGGCCTCCAGATCGCTGACGCCATAGTAACTCGCGCCGGCTTTGAATGCGTCGCGAAACACGAGCGCACACAGGGTCGTGTAACCCCCGGCGCTGCCGCCATCAATCATCAAGCGATCGCCATCGACTTCGCCGCGCGCCGTCAGAAATTTCGCGCCATTGCAGCAATCATCCACGTCGACGATACCCCACGCGCCGTTCAGGCGTTCGCGGTAGGCGCGGCCATAGCCGGTGCTGCCGCCATAATTCACGTCAAGCACGGCGACTCCCCGGCTGGTCCAATATTGAATGCCCGGCATCAGCACGGCGATCGTCGCCGAAGTCGGTCCGCCGTGACTCTTGACCAGCAGCGGCGCCTTATCGTTTGCAGGCGCCGCGAAGTCGCGATTCTTCGGTGGATAGAAAAACCCGTACGCGGTCAGGCCGTTTTCGGTAGGGAACTCGATCGGCCGTGGTTCCGAGATGTAGCCGGCGTCAAGGTTGAGATTGCCGGCGCGCTGCAAGACTTTCGTCTTGCGCGTCGCGAGATCCATTTCAATGATTGAGAAAGGTTCGGTAGGCGAGCCCGCGCGAAATACTGCCCGGCCCGGCGCTGCGCGCACGAAGGAAATCTCTGTATAAGGAGTTTCGATCCGCTCGAGCTTTCGGCGGCGCGTGTCGATCAGGCCGAGACGCCAGATGCCTTGCTCAGCAAAGGTGCAGACGATGCGATCGGCGGATTCAAACGCGTAGGTTGAGAGTCCGAACACCCATTGCGGCGCGCCGAATTCGGCTTCCATTTCGCAGACGCACTCGATCGCCTCATCCGGCTTTGTGCGATAGATGTTCCACCAGCCGGTGCGATCGGAAACGAAATAAAGTGTTCCATCCGGCGACCATTCAGGCTGAAAGATCGATTCGTCGATCGCGCCTGCGACAAGTTGTTTGTCTGCGATCGATCCATCCGTCGCGAACTCTCCGGTCCAAAGTTCGCAGCCATCCCAGGGCATGTTTGGATGGTTCCACTGCAACCACGCCAAACGCGAAGCGTCCGGACTGAGCCGCGGCGATGAATAAAAGTTGTTCCCGGAACCGAGAACCTTCGCTGCGCGGCCATCGCACGGGATCGCAACCAAAGTGTTCGTCGCTTCGCGATCTTTCAGGCGGTGATCTTCGCGCACACAAATCACCCGGTTGCGTTTCGTGTCGACCACCGCATCGGCATAGCGCAGGAGCGCCGTCCCAGCCTGCGCGCCGCGGGCATCCTGCCCGCTCTCCTGCGCGATTGCTTGCGGCGTCAAACCATCGGCTTGTCGATACAATTGCTGATCCGCAAAGTTGGAAAAATACACAACGCCGCCGTGCGCGGCGTAATCGCCGCCGCCGTATTCGTGGACGCGCGTGCGAGCGTTGAATGCCCGCGGCGTTACGTCAACCCTCTGGCCGTCACTGGGGTAGCGAACAATTACCTGGCGTCCGCCTTCTGACGGGCGCATCTCGATCCAATAAATGTCGTTTTGGTCCAGCTTGATCTGGCTCAGTCCAATGGATTCCTTGACGATTAGATCAGAGGTGATGGGCGAGTTCCACGAACCGTAGGGCGCAGTCTTGATCTCCGTCATTTATGGATCTTTCGCTTAATTCGCTTAAAAGGATAAGGAAAACCGGAAACCGCGATTATCGATAGATTGGAAGAAAGTGCAAGGCGAGCCAAAAGCAAAGGCGCCGACCTCCCCCAAAGTCGGCGCCCTACCCTTCAGTCTCAGTTCTCACAAGGAGAATCGATGGACACATCCTAAACCTGACGCGGAGACCCAGGGTTGCGAAAACGTTGCGATGAACTTGTGAAGCCATTTCCGAAAAATAAATGTCGCCCGGGCCGTCTCACCGGTAGGTGCCGGTTCAGCAGTAGGCACTGGTTCAGTTTGAAGACAGATGCATCCGTCACTATCAGCCATCTTTAGATGGTTTTCCCGCAGGGTTACTAGACCAGCGCTTTTGGGCGCTGGGTGAGATAAGGCAACAGTACCCACCAGTACGTGGTGCCCCTAAATTGGTTTCGGGTTTGTCTTTTAAGCGAGACCGATCCACGAAATCACACGGAACATCACGAAAAAAGCTTTCATTTCGTGTGGGTTCGTGGATCTCCTTCCTTGGCGAGAGGATCTCAAAATAGGACACTTCCCGCCAGTAGTTCTCATTGACTCAGGCCCGGAAGAAGCATAAAACTCTTTCAAAATCTGCGGATCTCGGAGGCCAGATGAGAATGTTAATCAGGCGTGCGCTGCTTTCCTATCTCTCGCTCGCAATTTCAGTCGCGGTTCTTAGCGCAACGCTTCAAATTTCGAGCGCCGACACATTTCGCCCCGTCGTGCGCGGCCGGCGTGGCGTAGTCGCCGGCGGGCAGCCGCTTTCCGTCGAGGCCGGCATGCGCATTTTGCAGCGCGGCGGCAACGCCGTTGATGCGGGCGTGGCCACGATCCTGGCGGCCTCAGTGATCGAGTTCTCGCATTTTACCTTTGGCGGGGAAGTGCCGATCCTGATCAAGTTGAAAGGCAAGGAAGTGGCCGTGGTCGAAGGCA
>DATGVD010000617.1:0-2398 GCA_035300785.1 Pyrinomonadaceae bacterium
CGGGGCAGTAGCCCGACCGTAAGTGAGGGGTTCGTCTCTATTCAAGGTCGGCGTTACAGGTCGAGGAATGGCATCGGACGAATACAAAAGGGCCGCTTCGAATGAAGCGGCCTTTCTTGAATTCGCAAATCGGAAGTTTCGGATTCGGGGATTCAAATACTTACTGCCTGGTCGCGGTCGCCGCAGCGGCTGTCGTCGCATTCGCCGGCATCCGCTTGGCGTAATCTTCCACGAACGTCTTCAAGTCGCCGTGGCCGAAACGGGTGTAGAAATCATAGTCCTTCATTTCGGCGTAAACCTGGTCGTAATTCCAGTGGTTTACGTTATATCGATAGACCGCGCCCATGACTCCCGTGCGGTGACGGCCGCCGGCGCAGTGCACGAACATCGCGCCGGTCTGACGGTCATTAACCAGCTTCAGGAAAGCATCAACCGACTCCGGTTTCGGATAGCTGGAATCGCTCATCGGAATGTTCACGTAGCGCATTCCCAGCGCTTCCACGTCGCGCTTCTCATAACTGGTTGGATGGTCCTGCAAATCGATGACCGTCTTCACCCCCAGCGCTTTGAGGTCTTTGTAATCTGACTCGTCCGGCTGGGCGCCGCGATAAAACCGGTCGTCCATTTTGCCGAAATTCCTGATCTTAATGTTGGTAAATGCGGGGTCTGAGTGGGTTTTTGCGACGGTCCCGGAGGCGATCAAGAGGATCAGCCCCACTAAAGCCGTGATTCTGACAGAGGTATTTCTAAAACTTGACATCTTAAGTAACTCCTAAAATCTTTAGAGTTTCTAACAGGATTTTCTGCTTTTCGCAAGACCAGTATCAAGTGAGGGCGCCAACGCCTGGGGTCATCTTGAGGAGTGGATCTCGCCTGCTTATTAACTCAAGTCTAGTAGCGTTGTCGGGAACACTACTTAGATTCGTCAAGATGCGTCGGAGTTGTACCGGCGAGTTTTCCGAAAGAGTTATTTCCGGCTTAGACCACACAACGGTTCAATGGCCGAACCACCAGGTCCGCTGGCTACCGCCATCGGTTCTATACCGGCCTGTTTCTAATGCCCCAAGAATAGGCTAATCTACGCGAGATTAGAGGGTTTTTGGCTTATGTCTTTCCTGGACATTCTTTATCTGTCACTTCGAAACCTGCGCGAAGCCAAGCTGCGCGCGACGCTGACTTCGATGGGCGTCATTGTGGGCGTGGCCGTGATCGTCACGATGGTTTCGTTCGGGCTTGGTTTGCAGCGGAATCTCTTGTCGCGTTTCAAGGCGCTGGATCTCTTCAATGAGATGCGGGTGTTCGGCAAGAACGTTTTTACGTTGGCGTCTCCAAACTCAAACGCGGCGCGCCGAGGCGACAATCCAAACGATCGCCGCGGACCATCGTTCCGGCCCGACAAGGCGCCGACGCGAATTTTGAACGACGCCGCGATTGCCGAGATTGCCAAGATTCCCGGTGTAGCTTACGTCGAACCGACGTTGATACTTTCGGCTTATGTCAGAGTCAACGGCCATTCCCAGGTGCAATTCATTACCGGCGCGTCCGTGCCGAATTCGAGTTCCCGGTTCACTGAATTTGCCGCCGGTAAAATGATCGTCTCAAAGGAGGCGGACGAGGCGGTAGTCACTCAAAGATTCACCGAGGAGTTTGATTTTAAGAATCCGGCCGACGCGATCGGCAAGACGATCGAGTTTCTGGCTGCGCCAAAAGAAGCTGCCAACGCCAAGAGCGCCGAAGAAGAACCGCCCAGTTTCTTTGGCCTGCCTTTGGGACAGGACGCCGCGCCCGAAGCGGGCAGCGGCGCAGTAGTGGCAAAGACGTTTCGCATCGCGGGTGTGCTGAATTCCGAAATCAAAGAAGGAGCCGGCCAGGGCGGTTTGCGCGGGCTTTTGCCGGGCGCGGACATTTACATCCCTTTGCCGGCGGCGCACGAATGGTCAATCAATCATCGCGGCCCGATGAACGAGGTGGCGCTGGCGCTGGCGCGCGAGAGTGGTTCGCTGGATAAGTCCGAAAGTGAAGGCTACGAATCAGCAGTCATTCGCGTGGACAATCCGGTAGTGTTGACTGAGGTGCGCAAGCGTCTGACGGAACTTGGTTTCGGCAGCTTCTCGATCGTCGATCAGTTGGAACAGATTCGCACGGTGTTTTTGATCATCGATTCGGTGCTGGGGTTGCTGGGCGGAATTTCACTGCTGGTTGCAAGTTTTGGAATTGCGAACACGATGATCATGTCGATCCTGGAACGCACGCGCGAAATTGGAATCATGAAAGCGATCGGGGCCGAGGATCGCGAAGTCAAAATGATCTTCTTTTTTGAAGCCGCCGTGATTGGCTTGACGGGCGGCATCATCGGAGCGCTGGCGGCGTGGGGAATCGACGGCATCTCGAACCGGCT
>DATGVD010000618.1:0-4337 GCA_035300785.1 Pyrinomonadaceae bacterium
ATACCAAGCAGGATGATGCCGCCAACGAGGTACAGCAAGTTAGTGGCGAAAGGAGGAACTTGATTCCTTGGTGCTCCGGATGGCGAAACATACACATACAAAGAGACTAGTAAACCCAACAAGCTCGAAGCAATACCGGCAAAGCCTGCTACAAAAGATGATCTCGCGAGCCATTCGTTGAATCGTTCGTCATCTGGTTTTGTGATTTGTTGTGACTTCCGCATGCTCTTAATTACTTACACGTGCCATTCTACGCCAGTAGATTGATGGCATCAATGCAATAATTCTTGCTATTCCCAGCCGCGCGCATCGCGCGCCAGCAGCGCGGCGCCAATCGCCACTCCGTCCGCGCCCAGTTTCGCCGCCACGATCTTCGTTGAATCAAAGCACGGCTGAAAGGATCGCTTGCGGGCCTCTTCGATGATCGGATTGAGGATCAGATCGCCGGCTTCCATCACGCCGCCGCCCAAAATAATCCGCTCGATGCTCAGCAGGTTAATGATGCTGGCCACCGCCGCGCCGATAAACTTTCCGGTGCGTTCGATCATCATGATCGAAAAGTCATCGCCGTGCGTGGCTTCATGTGCCAGATCGGCGGCCGTGAAGTTTTCATTCCTGGCCAAGCTCGACAGCGAGGAAGTCGAATCCCGATCCAGCCGTTCGCGCGCGCGCCGCGCGATGTTCGGACCTGAGGCCACCGTTTCCAGACATCCGGTGTTGCCACAGACACATTCGGTGCCTTCGGTGTTGATGGTGATGTGGCCGATTTCGCCGGCACAGCCCGACGCGCCCGTCCACAGTTTGCCGTCGAGCAGGATGGCGCCGCCGATCGAGTCGCCTATCCTGATGTAAAAAATGTCGCGCGCGTCGCGGCCGGCTCCGGCGATAAACTCGCCGTATGCCGCGGCGTTCGCATCGTTCTCCAGCTCGCAGCGCAGCCCGGTTGCCTTCATCAGCTCTGAATGAAAATCGCCATGCACGGTCGACGGCAAGCCGGTCGAGATCAGCACCCGGTCGGTTTCACGGTTGACCAGGCCGGGAATGCCCACGCCGACTGATTTAATCGGTTCCAGCTCGCGTAAACCCGAAACAAGAGCGGCGATTTGCGGCACGAGATCCTCGGGTTGACACGCAATCTGGCGCTGCGCCAGGACCGTCCCGTCAGACGAAACAGTAACCGCGCGCATCGTGGTTCCGGCGATTTCGACGCCGGCAAAGTTGGCTGATGTCTCAGAGTCGTCGGGCATGCCGAAAGCCTTTCGCGAGTTGGGGCAGGTGGTTCGCGGGGAATCTTATTAGAGGGCCAGGGGGCTGTCAAACTGCGCTCTCTCCGGTGTAGAATGCGGTCGATTCCAGCAATGCCAAACACAACTAAAAATAAACGCGCGGCATCGCCGCAACTGCGCACGATTTTGCTTCCCACGGATTTCAGCGGCTGTGCCAATTACGCGCTGCCGTATGCGGCGGCGATTGCGCGCGCGACGAACGCGACGATCATATGCGTCCACGTGGTCGAGCCGATCGCGCCCGCGGTTGGCTACACCGGTTTCGCCGAACCTCTGCCAATCGCGGACATCAGCGAGCAGTTGGAAGACTCGGCTGAAAGAGAGCTGCCGAAACTCGCTGAATGCGACGAGTGCGCCGGACTCAATGTCGAGGAGGTCATGGTTCATGGCGATGCGGCCGCCGAGATCGTGCGCCTGGCTGAAGAACGCGAAGTTGATCTCATCGTGATCTCGTCGCACGGCCGCACCGGTCTGGGCCGGATTCTTTTCGGTTCGACCGCCGAAGCTGTCGTGCGTCATGCCAGTTGTCCCGTGCTCGTAGTCAAACCTCCGCCGGAAGAGGAGCCAGCTTAGAATGGCCGCCGCACACGAATGCGGCTTGTTGCTGCCTACTGCTCACTGCCTACTGCCTACTGTTCTCTTATGAACAGCCTTCAGTTCCTTTCACACTTGATCGAGCAATACGGCCTCTACGCCGTGTTCTTTCTCGTGCTGATTGAAGGTGACGTAACGCTTTTGCTCGCCGGCGTGCTCGCGCACAGCGCATTTTTTGACGACTACAGTTTTGGGAAAGTCCTGCTCTGGGGAACGCTCGGCGGTTTCGCGAGCGACAACCTTGCCTTCGCCGCCGGCCGCGTTTTCGGCAAGACGGTCCGCGACTTTCGTTTCTATCGCATCGCGAAGCCGCGGATTGAGCGGCTGACCGATCGATTCGGCACGCTCTCGATTTTTCTTTCAAAGTACATTTACGGCTTGCGCTGGGCGTCGTGCACCTTTTATGGCGTAGGGCGCATGCCCTACCTGCGTTTTCTTCCGCTTTCGCTGGGAAGCTGTTTCGTTTGGGTTTTGATCCTCAGCGGAGTCGGCTACTCTTTCAGCAGCGCAGTCATCAGGTTGATTGGCGACTTTCGCCACCTCGGGAGAATTCTGCTGGTGATCGTGCTGGCCGGCGTCACAGCGGTTTATTTGATCAAACGCACCTGGCTTTCAAAGAAGGTCGAGGAAGCAGCGCCCGAGCGCTTGCAGGAGATCGAACACGCCGCGATCGAGGGCTTGAAAGAATTGAAAGAAGAGATTATTGAAAAGATTCATTTGAAGTAGCGAGTCTATAGTGGGTATCTCGAGTGGCGCTGTCGCTGAGTTAGTTTCTTAAGTTTCTTTATCGTGTCTTGATCTCGAATCTGGAATTTGAAATCTGAAATCTCGAATTTGAAATCGTGATTATCGAATCATCCGCTCCAACCCGCGTCGATCTGGCGGGCGGCACCATCGACATCTGGCCGCTTTATCTTTTTCACCCCGGCGCCAGCACGGTCAACTTTGCGCTTTCGCTGCGCGCGCGCGTGCGCATTGAAACTCGCGCTGACCAGCGAATCATTCTGGAATCGCTCGATCGCGGCGTTCGCCTGGAAACGACGGTCGCTCACATCGACGAACTGGCGAGGGACGAAAAGCTCGAACTCGTTTCCAAGGTAGTTCATTTCTTTCGCCCAGAGACGGGTTTTCATCTCGTCGCGCGCAGCGAAGCTCCGGCCGGCGCCGGCATCTCAGGCTCATCCGCGCTGGCGATTGCCCTGATTGGCGCCCTCAATCGTCTGGTTGGAGATCGCTATGACCCGCGCAAGTTCATTACCATCGCCGCGAACCTTGAAACGACCGTGATCAAAGTACCGGCCGGTTTTCAGGATTACTATCCCGCGTTTTATGGTTCAACTTCCTGCGTACACTTTCGCGCCGACGGCATCGAGCGCGAACACCTGCCCATCGACGAAGCTGAAATTGAGCGTCGTTTCGTGATTTGCTATACCGGCGAGCCGCGCCATTCGGGAATCAACAACTGGGACAGTTTCAAACGCCACCTCGACGGCGATCAGGAGCTGTTTGCGATTTTCGAAAAGATTCGCGACGCAGCCGTGCAAATGCGCGCGGCGCTGCTGGCCAACGATTGGCAGGCGGTAGCCGAAACGATGCGCACCGCGTATCCAAATCGCAAACGGCTCGCGCCCGGAATTACGACGCCGCAGATGGACCTGCTGGTTGAAAAGGCTTTAAGAAACGACGCGGAAGCCGCGAAAATCTGCGGCGCCGGCGGTGGTGGTTGCATCGCCTTCCTGTGCGATCCAAAAAGCAAACCAGACGTCGAGCGCGCGCTGGCCGCGGAAGAGGGCGCAGAGATTTTGGATTGGAAGGTTTCGCCCGAAGGATTGATTGTGAAATAAAGGTAGCGTGTTCGGCCCGAAACCGCGAAGCGGTTATGCCTTCCAGCCCGACGTTGCCGCGCAGCGGCTATGTTGGGTAAATGGGAAATAATAATTAGCCGCAACCCTGTCGGGGTTGCGGGAAACAAAGGAGCAGATGCAATGGATTTTGCAGGGACACGCTTGCCTCGTCATGTAAACTAACCTCACTCGTAGCCTTCGGCAACGTTGGGCAAACGATGAATTCGTCGCAACCCTGACAGGGTTGCGCAAACCAATTGACGCAATCGATTTGGGATTTCTTTATCAAGAACCCAACGTAGCCGCTGCGCGGCAACGTTGGGCTGGAGGTTGCAACCGCTTCGCGGTAGAAAGAGCCACTTGTGCGGGAAGTCTATAGTTCGAACTGAACGGAGGTTTGCTTCCACTGGACGCCTTCCTACCCGCCCTCTTCCGCCTTCTGCTTTGCTGCCGCGGCGAGTTTCGTCAACCGCTCAATTTTTTGGGCGTGCGTCTCCCCCGGGACTGGTCCCGTGTCAACAACGCCGGCGTAAGTCGATCTCTTCATCAAAGTGCGATCAGGCTGGCCGCTGGTCGCCGGCGAAGTCGGTGCCGGTGCGGCTTTCGCTTCTTC
>DATGVD010000619.1:0-3729 GCA_035300785.1 Pyrinomonadaceae bacterium
CCATCGAAAATCTTTTTCGCTTGCTCCAGCTTTGCCGGCGTCGCCGCATCGTCGGTCGCCAACAAGAGCGGCGCGATGCCTTGCGCGATTTGGCCGGCGGCGCTGACGGCATCCTGATTCGTGAGCACGACGACCGCGACCTTCTCATCCGGAAAGACCACGTTCTGCGCGGTGAAGCCTGAGACCTCGCCGCCGTGCGACAGCGCGCGATGACCCGCCTGCGAGTTCACGTCAACGCCCAGTCCGTAATGCGTGCTCAGTCCGTTCTTGAGGAGAGTGTCGGTGACGAACTCGCGGTAAGACGATGGCTTCATCAATTTCTGATCGATGATCGAGATGTCCCACTTCGCCAGATCCGCCGCGGGCATCGCCAGCTCTCCGGCGGCGAACAGCCAGCCCTTGCCTTCTTTCGGCGCGGGCCGCAAAGGGCCGAGCGCGTAACGCAGATAGCCGGCCGGATCAGTCTCGCCGAGTTTTTCCTGATCGATGTTCATGACGCTCTTCATTCCCAGCGGCGTGAACACTTTCTGACTGAGAAACTGAAGCAGAGACATGCCGCTGGCCTTTTCCACGATCACGCCGGCGATCACGTAATTGGTGTTGCTGTACTGCCACTTGGTGCCGGGCTCGAAATCCAGAGGGATGCGCGCCCACCCGTCGAGAATTTTCTGCGCCGTCACCGGCTTTAACATCATCGGCATCACGTAATCCTGCGGCCAATAATCCTGATACCCGGAAGTGTGCGACAGCAGTTGGCGAATCGTGACTTCATTCGCGCGCGTGAGATTGGGAATGAACTTCGCGACTTTGTCGTCGAGTGAGAGTTTTCCTTGTTCCTGAAGCAGGAGGATCGCAGTTGCCGTGAACTGCTTGCTGATCGAGCCGATGCTGTAACGCATCTCAGGCGTGGCCGGGGTTTTCGGATCCAGCCGAGCGTCCCCGTAAGCATTTGTATTGACGAGCTGGCCGTTCTTCACGATCGCGACCGATGCGCTGGGAACGCCGGTTCGGGCCAGCGTGTCGGTGGCGAGCTGGTCGATCTTCTGTTGAAGATCGGGCGGAAGGCCTATCGCGCGATCCTGAGCGCGCGCGGGAATGATTGCGAAAGCGAGAATTACGGCAACGGCGAAGGATTGAAGCAGCAAACAAGATCGACGCATCGATTTCTCCTCAGCGAAACTGCGAAAGGGTCAACGAGCCGCGACATTATATAGGAGGTTTGATTCTGCATGACAAATGCGGTGCGGTTCAGAGTTCAACCTTCAGGTTGCCGCGTTTGGTCGCCGCGCCCGGTCAACTGACGTTGGGTTGCTTGTATCGGAACCTGGAGCGGCCGGGTTAAGGCTTAACTTGCGCTATGAAGTCAGTACCGTCCGCGGTAGCGGATGGGTTAAACGCGCAACTTGAAGTAGACCGAGAGTTCATTCTGTCGCCCGCTAAAGCGGGCTTGGGGATTCCTAAGGGACGTGATCCCCGGGTTACGCTCGCTTCGGCTCGCTCACCCGGGGCTACTATCTGTCGTCGCTACGCGACTCGTTGACGCCGACATCCGAATTGAGTTTAAGCTGGGTGAACAGCACGAGATTAGGGGACTGACAACCGCGGCCAGCGTCTGGATGACCGCGGCCATAGGCATCACGGTCGGACTTGGAAGCTTGGGAATAGCGGTTATGGTTACTATCCTCGCCTTAATAATTCTGGCGCTGGAAGGACTCGAACGAAGGGTTGAAGACAAGCAGGGAAGCAACGATCGCGGCACGAAGAAGCAACCTTAAGACCGAAGTTCCGGCCATTCAGTTCACAGACGTGAACGGATGAATAGGGCCCGCGTTTGCTTTCACTCTGGTAAATTCTTATCCTGATGTTTGAGCATTTCTACTCCAGCTTTCAAATCCAGTAAAGAAAACAACGAAGCCTTACTGCGTCTGGATCTCGACGACGAGATCCTGGCGACGATCCGTAAAGCGCTAGCCGAAGACATTGGCGTTGGCGATGTCACGACGAACTTACTTGTCGCACCAGAGGCGAGCGCGGTAGCTCGAATCATCGCCAAACAAGACGGCTTTGTGTCGGGTCTGTCGATCGCTCAAGCTGTCTTTCTGATGCTGGATGTTGACATGCGTTTCAGCTTGAACGCTGGAGACAGAGCCGAGGTCACATCCGGACAACTGCTGCTTGAATCGAAAGGCTCAGCGCGGGCGATTCTGACGGGAGAGCGCACGGCGCTGAACTTTCTCGGACGGATGTCGGGAATTGCGACTCTGACGCGCAAGTTCGTTAAGGCGGTTGCCGGAACCAAAGCTACAATACTCGATACTCGGAAGACCGCGCCCGGCTTGCGCGCGATCGACAAACTCGCCGTGCAACATGGCGGCGGTAGTAATCATCGGTTCGGCTTGTACGATATGATTCTAATCAAAGACAACCACATCGATAGCGCCGGATCGATTAGCGACGCCATCCGAGTGGTGAAAGCGGCTGACAATCAACTGGAAGTCGAAGTCGAAGCAAGAAACATCAAAGAGGTGCAAGAGGCATTGGATCTGGGGGTCAAACGCATCCTTCTGGATAATATGTCGCTCGCCGAGATGCGGGACGCGGTGGCGATTAATGATGGCCGGGCAAAGTTCGAAGCGTCCGGCAGCGTGACGCTTCAGAACGTGCGCGAAATTGCCGAGACTGGAGTTGACTTCATTTCTGTCGGCGCGCTCACCCACTCAGCACCGGCGTTTGATGTCAGCCTTCGTTGGGTTAGATAAGAATTTTAGGAGCAAGGGGAAATACGATGAACTCATTGATGGGTAATGAAACTTCGGCCAATCAGCTCTACCTCGGTCTGCAAGCCATGCTCGCCGATGTGGTGCCCGATTTCGAATTAAAAATGAAAGCTGATCTGGCTGCTGAAATTAATCGCCTCAAAGTAGAACGCAACGCAGTTATTCTCGGCCACAACTACATGGAGCCCGCGCTCTTTCATTCAATCCCGGATTACGTGGGCGATTCGCTCGACCTCGCCCGGCGGGCCGCCACTACCGACAAAGACATCATCGTTTTCTGTGGCGTGCGCTTCATGGCCGAGACTGCAAAGATTCTCAATCCAAACAAAACCGTGCTGCTGCCGTCGAAGAAAGCCGGCTGCTCGCTGGCGGCCAGCATTACCGCCGCTGACGTGCGCGAATTGAAGCAAAAATTTCCGGGTGTGCCGGTCGTGACTTACGTAAACACTTACGCAGATGTAAAAGCGGAGTCGGATATCTGCTGCACTTCTTCAAACGCGGCGGCTGTCGTCGAATCGTTGAATGCTGAGACCGTGATCTTTCTTCCCGACGAATACCTCGCCCGCAATGTCGCCAAAGAAACCGGCCGGCACATCATCTTCCCAACGAAAGACCCGCAGTCAGGGTCAGACTCGGAATTGGATTATCAAATGATCGGCTGGCGCGGCCGTTGTGAAGTGCACGAGAAATTCACTCTCGCTGACATTACTGATATTCGAAAGCAGTTTCCCGACGTCGCAATTCTTGCACATCAGGAATGCAGCCCCGAAGTCGTCGCCGCATCCGATTATTCGGGCAGCACGAACTCCATGATCAAATTCGTCGAACAGACAAAAGCTCCCCGCTATCTATTACTGACAGAATGTTCGATGGGCGAGAACATCGCCGCCGCCAACCCCGACAAGGAGATGTTACGTCTTTGTAGCGTCCGTTGTCCCCACATGAATCAGAT
>DATGVD010000620.1:0-3488 GCA_035300785.1 Pyrinomonadaceae bacterium
TCACGAAACGCGCGTCTCCGAACAGTACTTGCTCGATCTCGAGCGTGAAGCTTTTCTGTCGCTGATCGGCACGCGCCCGACGCAGGACCGCATCGCGCATATGTTGAAGACGGGGAAACCGTTAAGGAATTGATTCTGAACGTCGGTCGCGGCTCTGCCGCCCGATGTGCGGAATGGCTTCGCCTTTCCGTAAAGTGTTTTGATGATCGGTTGCGAGGCTACGCCTCGCAACTGGAATCGCTAACCGGAAAGGCATAGCTTTCCGCACATCAGGCGGCGAAGCCGCAGGGGACTTATGAAAGACGCAGTAATCGTATCAGCAGTTCGGACGGCAGTGGGCAAAGCGCCGAAGGGCACTCTGCGTGACACGCGGCCAGACGATATGGGCGCGGCGGTGATCAAGGAAGCGATCGCGCGCGTGCCGGGTCTAGAGGCAAGCGAGATCGACGATGTGATCATGGGTTGCGCGATGCCCGAGGCCGAACAGGGAATGAACGTGGCGCGCGCGGCGGCGATTCGCGCCGGCCTGCCGGTGGAAACCAGTGCGATGACCATCAATCGCTTCTGCTCTTCTGGTCTGCAATCGATCGCAATGGCCGCGGATCGCATTCGCACGAACGGCGCGCAGGTGATCATCGCCGGGGGCCTCGAATCCATGTCGATGATTCCGATGGGCGGTCACATCATTCGGCCCAATCCGTATTTGATCGATCACTATCCGGACTTTTATTTGAATATGGGTTTGGCGACTGAAAACGTCGCGAGGAAATACGAAGTGACGCGTGAGGAACAGGACGAGTTCGCGCTGCGCTCTCATCAACGTGCAGCCGCGGCGCTGGACGCCAACAAGTTCGCAGATGAAACTGTGCCGCTGACCGTGAGTGTCGAAGAGCTGGACGCGAAAGGAAAGAAGCAGCACCGCGAAATTGTCTTCGACAAAGACGAAGGTCCGCGGCGCGACACTTCCGCCGACGCTCTGGCTAAATTGAAACCCGCGTTCCATGTCAAAGGCACGATCACCGCCGGCAATTCTTCGCAAATGTCAGACGGCGCGGCCGCCGCAATCGTCATGTCGGAAGATCGCGCGAGGGAGTTAGGCGCAAAGCCTCTGGCGCGCCTGGTTGCGTACGCCACCGCCGGTTGTCCGCCGGAAGAGATGGGCATCGGGCCGGTCTTTGCGATTCCGAAGGCCCTGAAGCTGGCCGGACTGACTCTCGATCAAATCGATGTGATTGAATTGAACGAAGCTTTCGCCGCGCAGTCGCTGGCGGTAATCAGGACGCTCGGGCTCGACCCGGACAAAGTAAACGTGAATGGAGGCGCGATCGCTCTGGGGCATCCGCTCGGTTGCACCGGAGCGAAGCTGACCGCTTCGATTCTGCGCGAGCTGGAACGCCGCCAGGGTCGTTACGGCATGGTGACGATGTGCGTCGGTGGCGGCATGGGCGCCGCGGGAATATTTGAGAGACTGTGATTGAATTTTGGAGTGCGGTGACTTGTCACCGCTTTGGATTTGAGTTTGCGGAATAGAAAGCGGCGACAAGTTGCCGCACTCCATAGCCTGAAAGGAAATAGTCATGGCAGCCGTACTCGAACAAAAAGAGATTTTCAAAGGCGGCAGTTTTCTGATCGAAGATCGCACTGCGGACGAAGTCTTCACGCCGGAAGATTTCAACGAAGAGCATCGGATGATCGCGGACACGACGCGGCAGTTTGTGGACGCGGAGGTCGTTCCGCGCATCGACGAACTTGAAAACAAGGATTGGAAGCTGGCGCGCGAGCTGATCAAGCAAGCTGCAGATCTTGGTTTGATTGGCGCCGGCATTCCCGAGGAATACGGCGGGCTGGGGTTGGATCAAACCAGCGGGGCGTTGATCGGCGAGAATATTGGCCGCTCGGCTTCGTTCGCGACCACGCTGGGCGCTGAAAGCGGAATCGGCCTGCTCCCGATCATCTATTTCGGCACCGATGCCGCGAAGCAAAAATATCTGCCGAAGATTGCTTCGGGCGAATTGATCACTGCCTATGCGCTGACCGAAGCCGGCTCGGGCTCAGACGCGATGAACGCGAAAGCGACCGCCAAGCTGAGTGACGACGGAACTGAATACATCCTCAACGGCGAAAAGATGTTCATCACCAACGGCGGCTTCGCGGACATCTTCATCGTATTTGCGAAAGTTGACGGCGACAAATTCTCGGCGTTCATCGTTGAACGTCAGGAAGGCTGCAAGCACGGCGCCGAAGAACACAAAATGGGTATCCGCGGCTCCAGCACTACACCGCTCATTCTGGCTGATGCCCGAACGCCGGTGGAGAATGTGCTCGGCGAGATCGGCAAAGGCCACAAGATCGCCTTCAACATCCTGAACATTGGACGCTTTAAGCTGGGCGCGATGTGCGCGGGCGGAATGAAAGTGATGAACACCGAGTCGGTGCGCTATGCGAACGAGCGGCAACAGTTTGGCAAACCGATTTCGTCGTTCGGCGCGATCAAATCCAAGCTCGGCGAAATGGCCATCCGCACCTGGGTCGGCGAGTCGATGATCTATCGCACGCTGGGAATGATCGAAGCAGGCATTGCTTCGATCGGCGATAGCAAGGACGCGGACGCAAAGCTGCGCGCGATCGAAGAGTACGCAGCGGAATGTTCGATCATCAAAGTCGCGCTGTCCGAGTACTGCGATTTTTGCGCGGACGAGATGGTCCAGATCTTTGGCGGCTACGGTTATTCCGCGGATTATCCCGCGGAGCGCGCTTATCGCGACTCGCGCATCAATCGCATCTTTGAAGGCACGAACGAAATCAATCGCATGCTGGTTCCCGGGCGTCTGATGAAGGCGGCCCTCAGTGGACGTCTGGCCCTCTTGCCGGCGGCGCAGTCATTGATGGACGAGATTCTCGCGCCGTCGATCGGCAGCTTTGATCTGGACGAAGGACTGCTGGCGGCCGAACAAAAGCTGGCGAAGAACGCGAAGAAGGTGGCGCTGATGACCTTAGGCACCGCCGCGCAGAAATACATGATGGGGCTCAGCGACCAGCAGGAGATTCTGATGGGCGTCGCCGACATCATCATCGACACTTACGCGATGGAGTCAGCGATTCTGCGCACGCTGAAGATGGCCGCGTCGCAGGGAGAGAAAGCGGCCGCGCTTTACACCGACATGACGCGCACGTTCTGCAATGATGCCGTTGAGCGCATCGAAGCGCATGCGAAGAACACGCTCGCGGCGATGGCCGAGGGCGATGAGTTGCGCACGCTTTTGGCTGCGTTGCGCCGCTTCACCAAGATGACCCCGATGAACACCGTGGCTGCGCGCCAGCGGATCGCGAATGCGATGATCGAGGCGAACCGGTACGTGTACTAAGTAAAAAGGCAAAAGGAAAAAGGCAAAAAGTAGTTGGTGAAGTTTGCGGTTTCCGTCCGGCTGCTTTGGCTTTTCACTTTTGCCTTTTTACTTTTTTACTTTTCCCTTATGAAGATCGTCCCC
>DATGVD010000621.1:0-3650 GCA_035300785.1 Pyrinomonadaceae bacterium
CAGATAGCGCGCGTCTTCTCGCTTGATACTTACCTGCGAAACGTCGGCGCGGTTTTTGCGCGCGTGTTTGACGAGGGCGCAAAAGCCAAATCGTAGATCTTCACCCGCAGACCGCCGTGGTCTGTCTTACTTGTTGGCGAACTTTTCCGCCATGTTGCCGATTATCGGAAGTTTGAACTCGGCACCGCCATAGGATTTCACCGCCGCGAAGATAAGTCCGCCTACGTAAGCGAGGACCAGGACGAGCCAGACTAGCCCTATGAGCATGCCGATCAGCCCCCCAAACGCGCCACTATTGGTCGCGGCGCTCGCCGCGACGCCGGCAATAGCCAGGATCGTTCCAAGCACACTCAAGGCGATCGCTACCACGAT
Organism: Pyrinomonadaceae bacterium; assembly: GCA_035300785.1. Lineage (GTDB taxonomy): Bacteria > Acidobacteriota > Blastocatellia > Pyrinomonadales > Pyrinomonadaceae > UBA11740. Next base: position 373 of record DATGVD010000621.1, read on the forward strand.
GAAGCCAACGTGCAGCAGAATTGACTGCAGCGCGTGAAATTTCACGAAGCGATTCTCCTTTTCCATGATGAGGCAGATGATCGCGATGATGCCGATGGGGTAACCCAGCGCGGCGGCGATGTTGCCATCAAGACCGAGAGCAGACTTGCCTGTATCCATGACTGTTCCTCCCGTCAGTTTTGAATCGAAGAATTACTTGTTGACCGTATTCCAGGCCAGGTTACCTATCAATGGCAACTTATACCATTGTCCGCCGTAGGCTTTCATTCCGGCAAATATCCAAATTGCCAGGAAGATTAAGAGAAGGATGATACGGAGTCCAAAGACAAGCAGGACCGCAATGAGACCGAGATCCGCCGTACTAAGGGCCATTCGAAACAACAGACCGACTATACCGACGGCAATGCCCACAACCAGCTGAACCCCTACCAAAAACAGTGACTGCACGGCATGGAACTTAACGAACCGGTTCTCTTTTTCGGTTACGAGGAATATCACCGCCAAAATCACACCGAGGCAGCAGATAATGTTTGCGATGTAACACAGCATCGCGCCGACATTTGATTCCAAACCCAAACTTGTCTTGCCGCCCGGCGCGCCTGATGGCGGTCCGCCTGCTTCGTATGGAGCTGACATTTTAGTGGTTCTCCTCTTAATGAATTCGGAACAAGGGCTACTGCAACGCCGCAAATACTATGATATCGACTACGCGTTGCGCAATGTTTTAGCGTAATATCTTCCGTTCACTCGAAGGGTGTCGGAACCGGGAGCGGTTCAGAACCGCGAGCGATAGCGAGCGGATCATAGCCGGGACTCTGGAAACAAGCGCACCTCGAGTGATAGATCCGGTCGCTACCGCTCCCGGTTCTGACACATGCCCAACATGAAAGCCAAGGTTTATGTCACCCTTAAGCCGAGCGTCCTGGATCCCCAGGGCAAAGCGATCAAGCATTCGGTCGAACTGCTCGGCTACGGCGGGATCAGCGATATTCGTCAGGGAAAATATTTCGAGATTGCCGTCGATGGCTCGCTCGGCGAAGATCAGGCGCGCGCCGAGGCCGAGCGCATGGCGCGCGAAGTGCTCTCGAATCCCATCATCGAAGACTTTCGCGTGGAGATCGAGACTTGAAATTCACAAGCTTTTGGACTGCGGTGGCAAGCGCAGCGCGACACCGCTTTGGATCGTTTGCAGTCGAGCGGCAGAATAGTCCAGAGCGCCGTCGCCGCAACGCTGCCACCCCACCGGGGCTTCCCCGCTGGGGACCCCGGGCTTTGCCGGCGCACTCCAAAATTCCTTTCTCTGGGGAGATCGAGACTTGAAATTCGGTGTCATAGTCTTTCCCGGCTCAAACTGCGATCACGACGCCTATCACGTGATTTCGAAGCACGTGGGCCAGCCGGTGGATTTCATCTGGCATCGTGAGACCGACCTCAGCAGTTACGACGCCGTCATCATTCCCGGCGGTTTTTCCTATGGCGATTACTTGCGCGCTGGCGCGCTGGCGCGCTTTTCGCCGGTGATGAATTCAGTGAAAGAATTCGCGGCCCGGGACAAGCTGGTCCTGGGCATCTGCAACGGCTTTCAAATTCTGTGCGAGGCCGGATTGCTGCCGGGCGCGTTGATTCGCAATCAGGAGTTGCATTTCGTCTGTGATCATGTAAACGTGCGCGCGGAAAGCGCCAACACGCCGTTTACGCACGACCTGAAACCCGGAAGCGTCCTGCGCATGCCCATCGCGCACGCCGAAGGAAACTTTGTTTGTGACGAGGCGACGCTCCGCGAGCTGCAGCGAGACGAACGGATCGTCTTTCGCTATTGCGATCGAGAAGGACAGATCACTGAAGCTGCGAATCCGAACGGCTCGCGTGATAATATCGCCGGCATATGCAGCCGCGGCCGGAACGTGATGGGTTTGATGCCGCATCCCGAACGCGCCTGCGAAGACTTGCTCGGCTCGAGCGATGGCCGCGATATTTTTCGCTCGCTGGCCGGAACGCTGGCGGCAGCGGCCTGAGAAATGAACGCCGCGGGCATTTCTTCGAAACCGGAAATCAAGTTCCCCAGAACGAAAGGACAGACTATGAAACTTCATTCAGGATGGTTGGCCGCCGGGTTGCTGCTCGCCGTCGTGCTCGCTTGCAACACCAGCAAGAACGGCAACAACTCAAACTCGAATAACTCAAACAGCAACAAGTCTTCGAACTCCTCGTCGAACACGCGACCGGCGAATGCCGACGTCTACGTCGAGACGATCGAGATGGCCAAAGACAACAACGGAGAGCCGGGTGATCCGACGACCAGCTACGAACCGGGCGACCGCACGGTTCATTGCGTCGCCCATCTGAACAAGGCCAAGGCCGGCACCGAAGTCAAATTTGTGTGGAAGGCTGTCGATGTGTCCGGAATAAAAAGCGGAGAGATTACCACCGTCGACTACACGACCAAATCGTTCGAGAACAAAGTGCATGCTCATCTTACCAAGCCGGCTGACTGGCCGAGCGGCTCTTACAAGGTTGAGGTCTATATCAACGGCGCGCTCGACAAGACCGTGTCTTATACCGTCGAGTAGAGGCTTCACTCGTACGAATTCGATTTAACCGAGAAAGGATAACTCGAAATGAAACTTCATTCAGCCTGGTTGGCCGTCGGGCTGCTCATCTTCGCCGTAATGGCGTGCAGCACCAGCAAAACTTCGAGCGGCCCGATTTCCGAGGGTCACATGGCCAAAGATAACAACGGCCAGCCGGGCGACCAGACGGACACCTTTGCCCTCGGCGACCATACGGTTCATTGCGTGGTGACGCTGAGCGAGGCAAAAGAGGGAACCAGGATAAAATTCGCGTGGACGATCGTCGACGCCGGAGACTCGAAGAACGAAAAGCTCAAGGACATCGACTACACGACGGCAGCCAAAGAGAACATCGTTCACGCACACCTGACTTTGCCCCGCGACTGGCCCGCAGGTAAGTATAGGTGCGAGGTTTTCGTCAACGACAAGTCAGAGAAGACGATCGATTACTCGGTAAAGTAAGTGAAGCGCTCTCTGCCATTGCTAATCATCGCCGCGGTCTTAGTCGCGGCTGTGGCTTTGACGTGGGTCCTGCTGCGCTCGTCGCGCCCGGACCAATCATCCACGAACTCTTCCGGCTCGGAAGCCCCAGGGGCCGAGCCGCCGCACATTCGCGGCAACCCCAAGGCGCAGGTGACGCTGGAGGAGTTTGGTGATTTCGAGTGCCCGGTGTGCGGCACGTATTCGGTTGAGGTGAAGAAGATCGAA
>DATGVD010000622.1:0-3446 GCA_035300785.1 Pyrinomonadaceae bacterium
AACCTCGCGCGCGACCGTGAGCCAGGGAGGATGCGCGAGAAAGGCTGAAACGACGTAAGCCAGAAAGACGAGCGACATCGCGAGGAACACCCGCTCGACTCTTTGATAGGTTCCTTTGACGACGAGCCACCAGATGGCAAAGGCAGCGATGGGGACCGAAACGTATCGCGGAACGCCGACCAGTTCCAACGCCGCGGCAATGCCGACAAACTCAGAAATAGTTACGCCGCCGTTGGCGACCAGCAGCGCCAACATGATGAAAGCGGTCCAGCGCACGCCAAAATTTTCGCGGATTAGATCAGAGAGCCCCTTGCCGGTAACCGCGCCCATGCGCGCGCACATTTCCTGAACTATTCCGAGGCTGATGGTGATGGGAATGAGTGTCCACAGAAGTCTGTATCCGTGATCGGCTCCCGCAGTCGCATAAGTCGCGATGCCGCCGGCATCGTTACCGGCGTTGGCAGTGATCATGCCCGGACCAAGAATCGCAAGGTAAATAAACAGCCGCGGGCGGCGCGCAACTGTGCGGCGCACACCCTGAGCGCCCCGCCGTAAGAGGCGTCTTCCCGCCTGACGCACGTCCGTTGGTCGCTCTGACACTTGGGGGGTCCTCAGTCATGCCGTCTTTATCCGAACATCTTCGGCAATCTTTGCCGCCAGCCTTTCGGCAACAGAATCTCAATTGCATCGTCAACGGTAACGATGCCGAGGATATCGCCGGCTTCGTCAACGACCGGAAGGGCCAGCAAATTGTACTCGGCGACTTTCTGGGCCACATCGGCGGCGTTGTCATCCGGATGCGCTACCTGCAAATCGCTGCGCATCACGTTCTCGAGCGGCGCCGAAGGGTCGGCCAGAATTAAGTTTCGCAAGGCGATCACTCCGATTAGCTTCCATGAATCCTCGGCGGCGACGACGTAGAGGTAATAGATCATGTTCGGCGTCTTGGCCATCTCGCGCAGGCGCGCGAGCGCTTCGCCCACCGTCAGATCGCGTGGCAGGGTGACGAACTCAGTCGTCATCAATCCGCCGGCCGTGTCGTCCTCGTACGGCAACAGCTCGGCGACTTCGGATTGCTCGTCGTCTTGCATCAGGTTGAGCAAGTCTTCGGCTTTCTCTTCCGGAAGATCGCCGAGCACGTCCGCCGCTTCGTCCGGCGACATGCGCTCGAGTATGTCAGCGGCGCGCTCTTCATCCATGTCCCCGAGAATCTGGGCCTGACGCTCCGCGGCCATTTCTTCGAGCGTCTCGGCGGCAGTATCATCATCGAGCGATTCAACGATCTCTGCGCCTTGCTGATACGAAAATGCTTCGGCCAGACGCGCGATCTCGACCGGATGCAAACGCGCCAGCCTGCCGCGATGCGATTTCAGTTGCACGGTCGCTGCATCAGTAGCAAGGTATCCGACGTCGGCCCAGTCGATTACTTCCACGGGCCGAGTGCTGCGGAGAAAAGCCGGCGCGAGTCGACGCCAAAGCCCGAGCAAGCTGACGTCGGCGCCGGTCACATGCCACTCATTCGCCGCTTCGATAATCTGCACGTCGTTAACGCGCACGACGCGCTTGCCATCCACGTCGATCAATTGTTTGTCGAGCACATCGCGCGCCAGCAAAACTTCGCCGTCGCGCCGCATAAACGGGCGCAGATCCAGGATGTCGGAATTCAAACGCACGCCGTGCTCGCCGAAATCCGAGATGCGCCAGCGGGGCAGAAAAAAATCGCGGCGCCGATAACGCGCGACAAAGCCCGCCACCGGCGGATGATCACCTTCGCCGAGCCGCACGATTACGTCTTTGAGCACCGCCACCCGCTCGCCTTCGAGATCGAGAATGGGCCGACCCAACACCTGTGACAGATAGATCATGGTTTCGGATTCACGCCGATGCGTGACAAAAGCGAATCATAACATGAGGCAGGAACGGAAAGGCCTGCGGTTGCGGGCGAGTCAAAGCTGGGGTTCTACTTTCGCGGCTTGCGAAAGTTGTAACGCAGCAGAACGCGAATCGGAATCGCTGCGCCATCACGGTGTGCGGGAAAAAAGTGCAGTTGTCTTACAGTGTCTACGACCGACTGGTCCAGGCCGTAACCGGCCCAGCGCGCAATTTCGACGCGACCGACTTCGCCTTTCGCGTCAATGTCGACCAGCACGTCAACGGTGGCTTCAATCTCAGCGTGAGCCGCGCTTTCCGGATAGGGCGGCTTTAGACGGCGATAGGGACGCGGGGCCTGAACGCCATCGCCGGCATTGCGCTGGTCATCGGACAACGCCTCAATGACCGGGACGTTATTTTCAATTGCCGACGCTCGCTCGGCTTGCTCGTCTTCCAGGGCGCGTTGAATCTGTCTGCGATAGCGATAGAGCGTGTCTTCCGCGACCAACTCTTGCAGCATAATTTTTTCTGCTTCTTCCGGCGTGGGGCGCTTAGCCGAACGCCACTCCCAGAGCGTCAATTTACCGGTGCGCGCGCTCACCAGATAGATTGCTGCATAGGATTCAGAATAAGGCGGCCCGTCCGCAGGTGTTCGTTGCCCGGTTTCGGTCTTGCCGGTGAAGAAGAAATCGCAGCCGATCGCCGACCCAAGATCGCGCGCCTCTGCCAACGTCAAATTCACCGAGCCGCGATAGCCCGCTCCGAGTGCCGCCGCGCGCGCCCAATCTCGGTCGATAACTTGAAAATCGCCGTCTCTGTGGATTGACGCTTTACTGTTAGACGCCGTCGCGTTCGCTAGTCGGTCGGCGACGCGACGTCCGATGGGACTATTTCCGAAATCAAGGACGGCAATGCGAATTGGCCGTGGGTTGTTTTGTGCTACGCAGGCCAGCGCCAGCGCGAACAGAACAATTACGGGTAGGGCAAAAACACGACCCATAAGATTCCAGCCAGAGTCTTGAATCGTCACGCACCTTTTCCAATCGTGCTGTGGGGATTCACGTTGTGATAAAGCCGGTAAATCTCGTCCTTCACTTCCGCGGGGAAGCAAACACGGTTCAATTCATAGCCACGTTGCAAACCGCGCACGGCTTCGCTGACTTCGCTGATCTCGCGAATCTGCGGATGCGCGTAGCCGTCCTCGACGTAGATGCGGGTGCGCGGCTCAGCTCCCTCAGCAGTGTAGTAGCCATAGTAAGGAACATCGCTCGCCCGATCTTCGATGAAGTAGTATTCAGGCGCGAAGCCCCCGCCCGCGATCACGGCTCGCGAAGCTTCGAGAAAATCCGCGCGCTCGTGGACCGGCATGTCGAGGTCGATGGCTTTGAACAAACGCCGGCTCACGAATCTCCGGCTCAGATCGCTCAGCACTCGATCAGGCGAGCGCTGCCACTGTTTCAAATGAAAGATGACATCCGAGTCATCTATTTCCAGGTGCTCGGCGATGGTCAAAGACTGCCGGCGCAAAACTTTTTCAAACGCCGCGCCGGGCGCGCACCAGACCTCCTCGCCAC
>DATGVD010000623.1:0-2869 GCA_035300785.1 Pyrinomonadaceae bacterium
CGCCGAGATTAGAGTCCCTGACAGCCCGCGTCAAGAACTTACTGCCAATAGGTGATGAGGTCAGTACCGGGAGCAGTAGCGACCGGGTTTCTACGCTTCATACCGCGATGACCAAAATAAAGAGACCCGGTCGCTACCGCTCCCGGTACTGACCTCATCGATCCGCTGATCTACAATTGCGCAATCATCTCCGCCGGATTCCAGTAAGCGCGCACGGTTTGAATCTTGCCGTCTTCGTTCACTTCAAAGACATCAACGCCTTCGAACTTCACTTCTTTTCCGCTGGCGCTGGTGCCCTGGCCGGTCCACTTCACGGCCGCGCCGTTGCCGGCCACGAAAACGTAGTCTTCGGTCAGGCCGACGGTTTTGAAGCTTTTGCAGATGTTCTGAAGGAATTCGCCGATGGCAGCGCGACCGGAGATTCCCGGCGTGCCTACTGGATCGAAGGTCGTGCCGTCCTCGGCGAATGTATTAGCAAAGGCATCGGCATCCATCGCCCGGATCGCCAGGAAGTAAGCGCGCACGGCGCGCGAGATTTTGTCAGGTGAAATTTGTGCGCTCATTTATTCAACCTCAATACGGAATGTGCAAGTTAACCGCGAAGCGGTTCTGAAACAAAGCCCAACGTTGCCGCCTGGCGGCTACGTTGGGTACGGGCCAGGAAAAGACATGCCGCAACCCCGTCGGGGTTGCGTCCCTTTCGAACCAATTAATCCCCAGGGTAGCCGCGCAACGCGGTAACCCTGGGCTTTATTGCATAACCGCTTCGCGGTTGAGACCGCTCCGTGAATCTGACTCAGTGAAACCTTCTTAGTGCGCCACCGACTTTGCCCGCGCGCGTTCCTTATCCACCAGAACGCGGCGCAGGATCTTTCCGGACGCGCTTTTCGGAATCTGGTCGATGAACTCGACGAAGCGAAGTCTCTTATGCGGCGCGACGCGCCCTTCCACAAACTCCATGATTGCCTCCGCGGTGGTTTCGCCTTTCCTTACCACAAAAGCTTTCGGAACTTCCCCGGCTTCATCATCCGCGCAAGGAATTACCGCCGCGTCCGAAACGGCGGGATGCGTCAGCAGAATCGCTTCCAGTTCTGCCGGCGCAACCTGGAAGCCTTTGTACTTAATCAGTTCTTTGACGCGATCGACGATGAAAAAGTGACCGTCTTCGTCAGCGTAACCAATGTCGCCGGTGTGCAGCCATCTGTCCGCGTCGATAGTGCGCGCCGTTGCCTCCGCGTTATTCAGATAGCCTTTCATGATTTGTGGCCCCCGCACCCAGACCTCGCCTTCCTGATTGGGACCAAGCTCACCGCCCGTCCCCGGATCGACCAACTTGCACTCAGTGTTTGGCGCCGGCGGGCCGACAGATCCAAGTTTCATCTTTGCGGGATCGGCGGGGCTGCTGTGAGTGACGGGACTGGTTTCCGTCATGCCGTAACCCTGGCGAATACTGCACCCGATCCGTTGCATGCACTCGCGCGAAAGCCTTTCGCCCAGTGGCGCCGCGCCGGAAAAGATCATCTTCAAGCTCGACAGATCGTGTTCCCCAACCAGAGGATTCCGCGCCAGCTGCAAAACGATCGGCGGCACGATATGCGACAGGGTGACGCGGTACTTTTCAATCAAACCAAGAAACTGTTCGAGATCAAAGCGCGGCATGGTAACGATCGTCGCGCCCAGGTGCAGACCCATGTTAAGCACGACAACCAGGCCGTAAATATGGAAAAGCGGCAAGACGCACAGCAGGGTGTCGTCTTGATGAAAGTAATCCAGACCGTCCATCTGGCACATGTTCGCGATCAGGTTGTGGTGCGTGAGCATCACACCTTTCGGCAAACCCGTAGTGCCGCTGGAATATGGCAGCGCTACCAGATCTTCAAGCGGATTGATCTCAATGCGCGGCACATCGCCGTCACTTTCCAGGAGCGAATCGAATGGAGTGGCACCGGCATCCTGGCCAAAGACGAATAGCTCTTCAACCTGCGAAGCTTGCGCGGCCTCGCGAGCCTTGTCGGCAAACTTTGGCGCGCTGACAACAAACTTTGCTCCGGCGTCTTTCAATTGTTGCGCCGCCTCTTCGGCGGTGTAGAGTGGATTCAAAGTAGTGTTGATACCGCCGAGCATCGCCACGGCGTGAAAAGCAATCGCGTACTCAGGACAGTTCGTGCTGAAGATGCCGAAGACGTCGCCTTTCTTAAACCCTTTCTTCGCCAGACTCGCGGCTGTGCGTCGCACTGAGTCCTCAAGCTGCGCGTAGGTCCAGGCGCGGCCGGTTGGGCCGTCGATCAGCGCCGGCTTGTCCTGAATCCCGTTCGCAGACTGAAAAATGAAATCAGTCAGCGAGACTTCGGGAATCGCAACGTCGGGGTATGGGCCGCGAAAGATCATTCTTTGATTTCTATGGACCGCGAAAGATCATCAGTAGTTAGCGCTCCGTAGGAGCGCGATGTTTATAGCTTACGAAGTGTCATGAGAGCAAACGCTTAGTCAGGAGCGGCCCGGCGCTCCTGACTAAGCGAACACGGTTCTTAAGGTTCAGGTTCTATAAATATTCCGCTCCTAACGGAGCTTCCGTTGTATAGTGTCGCAAACTCTGACATGACTGCGACCCGACAGCTTAACATCATCTGCTTCGCCACTTTTTTCAAGGGCGCAGACTTCATGCGCGAATGCCAAGCGCGCGGCTGCGACGTTACTCTGATTACCAAAGAGAAGATGCTGGAGGAAGACTGGCCGCGTGAGGTGCTGGCTGATTTGTTCGCCGTTCCGAACGATGCACCGGTGGAGTTGTTCCTTGATTTGGTGAGCCATATCGCGCAAAGGCGAAAAGTCGATCGGATCATCGCACTCGAAGAATTCGATGTGGTGA
>DATGVD010000624.1:0-2762 GCA_035300785.1 Pyrinomonadaceae bacterium
GGCGAAACGCTTCGCCAGTAGCTTGTTTTCAATGACTGTCTGGGTCAGTTTTAGGATGCTTTGGGGCGCATTAAGGTTGTGAAGACAAACGGATCATTTTCCCCCGTCGTCCTTCTTTCATATTGCTATTTGCCGGATTTATCTCGCGTTGCTTCGTGTTTCTTCGTGGATCGTGCCTTGGACCGAGAAAGGAAAATCGATCCACGAAATCACACGAACGGAAACGAAGCTCGGAAAATGAATTTCTCTTTCAGCAATCGGCAAGATACAATTGCTCAATCGCGCAATCAGCAGGCGCCCAACGTCGGCGGGAAACTATGTTCAAGCGCACCTTAATCCTAACCGTCATTGTCGTCGTCATCGCTAGCGTGGCGGTCGTGCGGATCGCCAAACTCCGAGGTCGAGGGCTCCACTCAATTGCGAGCGAACGCGCGCCGGCGGCGAAGGTGAACGTCGCGGTTGCTGTTTCCGATCTTCAGCCTGACGAGTTGATTGTTGCGGCGAAAGCCCCGGCCGCGCCCGAGTTCGCTAAAGGCGACTGGCTCAACTCTGACCCATTGACCCTGGACAAGCTGCACGGCCGCGTCGTGCTGGTCGAGTTCTGGACGTTCGGTTGCTACAACTGTCGCAACACTCTGCCTTCAGTCAAAGAGTGGGACGCGCGTTATCGTGAACGCGGCTTGACGGTCGTCGGTGTGCATACGCCCGAGACTCAGAGCGAATACGTAATCGACAACGTGCGCCGCGAAGTTCCCGGCCTGGGAATCAAGTATCCGGTCGTTACGGACAATGATTACACCACCTGGAAGGCCTACGGCGTCGAAGCCTGGCCCACGATTTTGGTCCTGGATAAGCAGGGCCGCATTCGCTGGCTGCATGTTGGCGAAGGGCGCTATGAAGAGACAGAGAGGGTGATTAAGACTCTACTGACGGAATAAAAACAAGAGCATTTAACCGCAGAGGACGCAGAGGATCTCGCAGAGGGCGCAAAGGAGTCTACCGAGGCCTCTTATCTTTCTCTGCGTTCCTCTGCGAAAGCCTTTGCGACCTCTGCGGTTTCAAGCCTTGTGCTAAGACCAAGAGGCGAAGCCGGCCAAAGTCACCCAACTTGCCATTCCCCTCACCCCTCGGCTAAATTACCGACTCAACCCGCAGCCACATTCCGTCTTTTTCATTCGCGATGAAAATGAGGGATGTCTGTCACCATGAGTTAAAGGAAACTCGATCTCTGAAAGGACCGTTTCGCGTTTATGAAAGTTTACGCCACCGAAGCAATTCGCAACCTTGCGGTCATTGGACACGGCGACGCAGGGAAGACGCAACTGGTTAGTTCTCTTCTCTACGTCGCAGGCGCCACGCCCCGCTGGGGCAAGGTCGATGAGGGCACGACCGTTACTGATCACGACGAAGACTCCATTGCCCGCAAGATCACGCTAAACACCGCCCTCGCCCACGCCGAACATCGCGAAACCAAAATCAATTTTATCGACACCCCGGGATACGCCGCGTTCGTTTCCCACGCGCGCCCGGCCTGTCGCGTCGCCGATTGCGGCATCGTGGTGGTGGACGGCGTCAAGGGCGTTGAAGTGCAGACGGAAAAGGTTTGGAACTATGCGAATGAATTCATGCTGCCGCGCATGATGGTTGTGACTAAGTTAGACAAAGAACATTCAGATCTTGGCATCGCGCTGGACGGCGCCCACAACGTTTTCAAGCGGGCCATCGTTCCCTTCACCCTGCCTATCGGAAAAGAACATAACTTCAAAGGCGTCGTCGACGTCGTGCACATGAAGGCGTACGAGTTCGACGAAAACGGCAAAGCCAAAGAGATCGATATCCCCACAGAAGGCCGTGATGTTGTCGACAAGACTCGCGAGAGATTGGTCGAACTGGTGGCCGAATCAGACGACGCTTTGATGGAAAAGTATTTTGATCAGGGCACGCTGGACGACGCGGACGTTCTGCCGAACATCGGCGCGGCAATCGCCAACAGCAAGCTCTGTCCCGTATTCGCTGTTTCCACCATCAATTTGGTTGGCCTGGCAACTCTGCTCGATCACATCATCGAGTTCGCCCCGGACCCGGCGCACCACGAAGCCGAACACGGCAAGGACGAAAGAGGCGAGCCGGCCTCGCGCAAATATTCCGACAGCGAACCATTTTCCGCCTACTGCTTCCGCACGATCGCCGATCCGTTTGCCGGCCGCATCAATGTCTTCAAAATCATGAGCGGCAAGATCGGCACGGACGCGAACGTTTACAACTCGACGCGCAGCAGCTCGGAACGGCTCGGCGCGTTGCATGCAATGCAGGGCAAGCAGCTCGACAAGGTTCCCGAAGCACATGCGGGCGACATCATTGCGTGCGTGAAGTTAAAAGAGACGCAAACCGGCGACACTGTCTGTGACAAAGCCCGGCCGATCATCTACGACCCCGTGCAGTATCCAGAAGCCGCGATTGCCTTCGCGATTGAACCGAAATCGCGCCAGGATGAAGAGAAGATCAGTGTTGCCATTCACAAGATTCTCGAGGAAGATCCGGCGCTGACGTTCACGCGTGACGCGCAGACGAAAGAGTTTCTGCTGGCCGGATCAGGCCAGGTTCATGTCGAAAGTGTAGTCGAGAAACTAAAGAAGCGGTACACGGTCGAAGTGATGCTGCATCCGCCAAAGGTTCCTTACAAGGAAACGATCACGCAGCGCGCCGAAGTGCAGGGCCGGCACAAGAAACAGACCGGCGGCCGGGGCCAGTTTGGCGATTGC
>DATGVD010000625.1:0-5367 GCA_035300785.1 Pyrinomonadaceae bacterium
GGGCGCGAGAACGCTACTTCATTGCGCGAAATGATCGACAAGGTAGCGGAGATAATTCAATGCAACCCGGTGATTGATGAAAACGCGCCGCCGCCCGTGCCGGTGCCGCTGAATTATATTTCCGATCTGGCGCGCGTCCGCGAAGAGTTGGGTTGGCAGCCACAAATTGGAATTGAGGAAGGATTGCGAAGTTTGATCTAATGCCTGGTCCTTCTCTGCGCCACCTCTGCGAACTCGGCGTCTCTGCGGTGAGCTTTTCGATCGCAGGATTCACCGCAGAGACGCAGAGAACGCTGAGACCGCGCAGAGAAGAGCAACGAAGTCACTGAGAAGAATTCCGTGGGACGACTCAACCTACAACCCGAGCACATCAAACGCGTCGTCGTCCGCGGCACGAACTGGGTGGGCGACGCGGTGCTGACTGTGCCTGCCCTGCGCGAGCTGCGCCGCGTGCTGCCCAACGCGCAAATTACGCTGGTTTCGCGTCCCGGCATTGCGGATATTTTTCTCGATGCGGATTTCATTGACGAGGTTTTGCTCTATGATCGGACGCGGCTGGGTTCGGCCTGGACTCAGGCGAGCGAGTGGCGCCGGCGCAGATTCGACCTCGCGCTGCTGTTTCAGAATGCCTTCGAGGCCGCGGCCATCGCATTTCTGGCGCGAGTGCCGCGACGGATTGGCTATGACGCCGACCGGCGGGGGAAGCTTCTAACGCAGGCGGTTCCCTTGCCCGCGTGGAAGGATGAACGACACGAGATCTTCTACTATTTGAATCTCGTCGCGGAACTTGAGCGGCTCTTGTCCGGCGCTTCTGATGTTAAGTCCCTTGGATCCAACCAGCCGCACTTCGCGCTGGCAGTCTCCGTCGATCGACAGCGCCAGGCGAAAGAATTTCTGCGCGAGCATGGTCTGCGCACCGGCGCGCCGCTGGTCTTGCTTTGTCCCGGCTCAATCAATAGCCGCGCAAAGCGCTGGCCCGCGGAACGCTATGCCGCGGTTGCGGATCATTTCGCCGAAGCCGGCGCGACTGTGGTCTTGATCGGATCTCCGGGTGAGATGGAAGTTGCAAATGAAGTTTCGCTTCGCACAATAAACAAACCCGTCATCCTGACCGGCAAGACCAGCGTGGCCGAAGTCACGGCGATCATCAGCGTCGCGGACGTTCTAATCACGAATGACACCGGTCCGGCGCACATCGGCTCAGCGGTAGGCACGCCGACGCTGGTTATTTTTGGCCCGACGAATCCGTTGACTACGCGGCCCTTCGCGCCCAACGCGGACATCATTCGACAGAAGCCGGACTGCGCGCCGTGCATGCTCCGCGATTGCCCGATCGATCATCGTTGCATGACGGCGATCAGTCCTGAAGAAGTTTTCGCGCGCGCCGGCGCGATGATGTCCCGTTCCCGGGCTGAGGTAACCGCATGAATCGTTTCGCTGAGATAGTCAGCGCGTTTTCACAAAAGCGCCTGCTCGTGATCGGCGATACGATTGCCGACAGATTTGTCTATGGCGAAATCAGCCGCGTTTCGCGCGAAGCGCCCGTTTTCATTCTTCGTCACGAGCATACGGAAACGGCGCCGGGCGGCGCGGCTAACTGCGCCGCGAATCTCGCCGCATTGGGCGCCCAAGTCGCCCTGATCTCGCTTATCGGCAACGACGAACCAGGCAAACTCCTGCTCGATAAACTTGAGGCCGCCGGGATCGATTGCCATGGCGTAGTCGTTTCGTCTGACCGAACGACCACAACCAAGATGCGCGTGCTCGCCGGCCAAGTTCATTCGACCCGGCAGCAGGTTATTCGGATCGACTACGAAAGCGAGCCTGCGCTCGCGGCTGACGAGCGCGAACGACTACAGCAACGACTCCGTGAAGAAATTGAGAGAGCGGATGCGGTAATCATCTCCGATTACAATTATGGTGTCGTGGATGCCCAAATGGCCGCGATGGCGCGCGCTGCGGCCAATCAACGCGGTATTCCCGTTTTCATCGACTCGCGCTTTCGCCTCTCTGAATTTCCACGCTTCACTTCGGCAACGCCGAACGAAGATGAGATAGCGCAACTGAGCGGTCAGCCTTTGACGAACGATCCGGAACTGGAAGGTTTGGGAGCAAAGCTACGTGAGCAACTGGAATATAAGTCGCTGCTGGTAACGCGTGGCGGTCGGGGCATGGTCCTCTTCGAAGCAGACGCCAAGCCGCTGCACCTTGAAGCCGTCGGTTCGCGCCAACCGGTTGACGTGACTGGCGCCGGTGATACGGTGATCGCGACTTATGCGTTGGCGATTGCGTCGGGGGCTTCGTTCGCTGAGGCCGCGCGCCTGGCGAACTTCGCCGGCGGCATCGTCGTGATGAAACGCGGCACCGCGACCGTGAGCGCTGAAGAACTGCGTGAGTTTTCTTCCAGATAGCATGCGTCATCACACCAATCTCGAACGAGATGGGTTTTTGACCCTGGGATCGGTCTTCGAACCGCGCGAGATCGATTGGATCCTTGATGAATTCAAAGCGCTGCCCGCGAGTGAGGGAATAAGCACCAGAGGGGGCAAAGTATTCGGGGTCAGAAATCTGTTCGAGAAATTGCCCTCGTTGCGAAGCGTTGTGGATTGCGCCCTTGTGAAATCTTTAGTAAAGCAATTAGTTGGCGACGAGGCCCGTCCTGTCCGCAGCTTGTTCTTCGACAAGAATTCTGCCGCCAACTGGAACGTCGCTTGGCATCAGGATCTCACAATCGCGGTTCGCCGACAGCGTCAGGTGGAGGGATTCGGGCCGTGGACGCTAAAGGCCGGAGTTCCTCATGTGCAGCCGCCGTTTCCCATACTTGAGAGAATGCTGGCGCTGAGAATCCATTTAGACGATGCCGATGAATCCAACGGCGCCCTGCGTGTGATTCCGGGCTCGCACAAGCTCGGTCGCTTGAGTCCCAGCGCGATAGAACAATTGACCGCCGCGAACCATCGAATATGCGCGATCGGTGCTGGCGGAGTATTGTTCATGAAACCGCTTTTGTTGCACTCTTCCCTATCCTGCAAATCGCCCGGTCATCGTCGCGTACTACACCTCGAATTTTCTGCCGATCGATTGCCGGGCGAGTTGGAATGGTATGGCCACTGAAAGAGTAGTAGATCGATCAGAACTCGAACGCAAGGTAGCCGATGCCCGAGTGCGGGGCCGGCGAATCGTGTTCGCCAACGGCTGCTTCGATATGCTGCACGTCGGGCATGTGCGATACCTTGAGGGAGCGAAAGCGCTGGGCGATGTGCTCGTGGTCGCGGTTAATTCAGACGAACAGGTGCGCAAACAGAAGGGCGCAGACCGGCCACTGATACCGCAGGATCAACGCGCCGTGATCGTGGGGTCGCTGGAAGCCGTGGACTTTGTCACCATCTTTGACGAGCCGACGGTCTCGGAACTGCTGCTCGCGCTCAAGCCTGACATTCACGCCAAAGGCACTGACTACACCGTTGACACGATTCCTGAACGCGATGTGGTACGATCTTACGGCGGAAGAGTGGCGATCGCAGGCGATCCGAAAGAACATTCTTCGTCGGAAATGATCGAGAAAGTAAGCAGTGAGCCGTAAGCAGAAAAGAGTGGGCAGTGTGCGGTGGGCAGTGGGCAGAACAATTCACTTCAACCGGCTCACCCTTGTCTTATTGCTCACTGCACACTGCTCACCGTCCACTGATTAATGCGAATTCTCGTAGTAAAACTCGGGAGCATCGGCGATATCGTGCATACCCTGCCCGCGCTCGCAGCGATGCGCCGGGCCCTGCCGGATTCGGAAATCTCCTGGGTGGTCGAGCGGGGCGCCGCTGAAATTTTAAGGGACAACCCCCTTCTTGATCGCCTCATCGAAGTCCAGACGAAGGCCCTGAGGCGCGGGCTGATGTCTGGGGAGACGCTGCGGGCACCGCGCCAGCAGTTACGTCTGCTACGCGCCTCGGCCTTCGATCTCGCCTTAGATTTTCAGGGATTATTAAAGTCGGCCACGGTTGCGCGCCTTTCGGGCGCGCGCCGCATTTTTGGCTTTGACAGCGATGGGCTCCGCGAGCCGGCCAGCCGATTCCTGCTTCACAAAAAGGTTTCCATTCCGCCCGGTCTGCACGTCATCCGCAAGAATCTGACGCTGGCCAGGGCCGCGCTCGACATCTCGGGTTCGGATGACGAAAACGATTTCGAGTTCCCCATCGCCATCACCCAGGATCACGAACAAGAAGCTCACGAAGCGGCACGTGGAACAGACGGGCGGTACGCGATCCTGAATCCTGCCGGCGGCTGGCCGACGAAGCTCTGGAGCGCGGAAAAGTTTGGCGCGCTGGCGGACGAACTATGGAATCATTTCGGCTTGCACTCTTTGGTAAGTTACGGCCCCGGTGAAGAAGAGCTGGCGAACGTCGTGTTGTCGGCGGCAAAATCCGGCAAGGCCCGGGCAGTTAGTCTTTCGCTGAAAGGCTTTCATGTGCTCGCGAAAGGCGCGCAGGTTTACGTCGGTGGCGACACTGGGCCGACTCATCTGGCAGTTGCAGCCCGCACTCCGATTGTCGGGTTGTTCGGACCAACCGAGTGGTGGCGGAATGGCAGTCCTTATTCAGACGACGTCTGCGTCGAACGTAACGACATTGATTGTCGCGTGGATTGTCACCGCCGCGCGTGCTCAAAATGGATTTGCATGGACATCGATGTCGAGCGCGTGCTGCACGCGGTGACGGATCGTTTGCGGCGCGCCGGCCACATTGCGGGCGCGGAACTTGTGACGATTGGCTAGAGGCGGAACATGGATGCAGCGATGGCGCGTGCCGCTGGGCTTTGCCTGCGCGGCGCTTTTCTTTTTGCTGGCGCAGGCCCGGCCATTGACGCTCATCGTCGGAGGCCTCGTCGCGTTGCCCGGTCTGGCGCTGCGAGCATGGGCGACGGGTCATCTCAGAAAGAACGACGCGCTCGCTACCACCGGGCCTTACGCTTACACCCGCAATCCGCTTTATCTCGGCAGCTTTGTGATCGGCCTGGGATTCACGATCGCGGCCGGCAGGCTGATACTGGGATTGCTTTTCGCGCTACTGTTCCTGGGCATCTATGTTCCGGTGATGCGCGTCGAAACGAAGACGCTTGACGAGTTGTTCGGGAAGGATTATCAGGACTACGCAGCCGCGGTGCCGCTGTTTCTGCCGCGAGTTACTGCTTATCGAGCCGGGGTGGCCAAAGCGAAATTCGATCCGGCACTTTACCGGCGCTATCGCGAGTATCAGGCCGCAATTGGGCTGGTCTTAGCGTGGTTGTTGCTGGCCATCAAGTGGTACTGGTTCAGATAAGCGAAATGTTGAGTTAGAAATCGCATGAAAAGAGCTTTTTCGATCTTCGCCCGCA